>JAAXUU010000095.1 GCA_013335845.1 Actinomycetota bacterium | reverse complement strand
GGTTGGATCATAGAAACGCATTATGAGATTCAGCAAAGTCGACTTACCACTACCGGTGGAACCGATGATCGCGGTCGTCTCACCGGGCGAGAACCTCACCGACACATCGCAAATCGATGGCTTCTCCGCGTCTTTGAACTTGAAACTCACGTGCTCCAATTCAAGAAGACCGCGGACATCCCCCGAGATACGAACCGGTTGCGCATCGTCTCTGATTTCCGGCAGTCTTTCCAAAACCTCGTTGATGCGGTCTCCCGCCGCCAAAGCGCGCGGCAACATCGCGAACATCATCGAGAGCATCATGATACTGAAAAGCACCATAGTGGCATATTGGATGATTGCCATCATATCACCGACGAGTAACGTGCCGGCGTAGACGCCAAGCGCTCCCTTCCATATGATGATGACTATAGCGAAGTTGACAGTAAGGAATATCAGGGGCATGAGCCCACCCATGAGGCGCGCCACTTTCACATTGGTTTCCGCCAGCCCACTGTTCGCCTCGGCGAAACGCTCTTCAACCGCGTCCTCCTTGTTATATGCGCGGATGACACGCATGCCCGTGAGATTCTCACGAGTCACCAGATTGAGTTTGTCGATGCGCTCCTGTAGGGAGCGTAGAAGCGGCATACCGTACTTTACCATCACGGCGATGAATATAAGCATGATAGGGATGGCGCCGAAGATTATCATGGAGAGCTCGGGGCTCTTGATCCATGCCATCACCGCAGCGCCAACGAACATGAAGGGGGCCATAAGGGCCATACTCATGAGCATCTGTACGATGCGCTCGATCTGCTGGACATCGTTCGTCGCGCGCGTGATAAGCGAGCTTGTACCGAACTCATCGAACTCATACGTTGAGAAACTCTCGACTTTATGGAACACGCCCTGACGGACATCACGACCGAATGCCATCGCGGCATGAGCCGCGCAATAGGACACCCCTACGATACAAGCCATCGAGAATAAAGCCCATCCAAGCATGATCGCACCGACCTGCATGATGTACGAAACATCACGCCCGACGATGCCGACATCGACGATATCGCTCATAAGGTCCGGTAGTTTCAGCTCTGCGTAAACCTGTAGGAAGGTAAAAAGCACGGCGACTACCAAATAGGGCACGAATCGCTTGAAATACGTGCGAAGAATCTTAAACATCGACTTCCATATACTTGTCATGTATCCGCACATCTAGTGTGAGATATCGTTTGATCCGTTTCTTTTCGAACACCGAACTATAGCACTTTCAAAGCCCGGTTACGTGTATTTTCGATAACGAAGTCCCAAAGAAATCCATGTGAAGAAATTCAGGCAACGAAATTCAAAGCGGGAGACGAAACCGTCTCCCGCTCAACCGCAGAAATGAATTCTTATCCGATGATTGGATTATTTCTTCTCGAATACAGACGTGTCTATTCCAAGCATCTCTTTAGCCATTTCGCGCAGCTTGAACTTCTGTATCTTGCCGGATGGGGTCATAGGGAATTCATCGATGAAGAATACGTGTTTCGGTACCTTGTAGCGTCCCATGCGTTCGATTCCATAATCGCGCACCTCTTCTTCGGTGAGCGTGAATCCGGGACGTGTTCGGACGAAAGCCCCGACGATTTCACCGTACTTCTCATCGGGAATTCCGACGACTTGGACATCCAGCACGCCGGGCATGGAGAGATAGAAATTCTCGACCTCGAGTGGGTAGATGTTCTCACCTCCACGGATGATCATATCCTTGATACGCCCGGTGACACGATAATAGCCATCGGGGTCCAAAATGCCAAGATCTCCGCTGTGCAGGTAGCCATCCTTATCAAGTACCTTAGCGGTTTCTTCGGGCATATTGTAATAGCCCTTCATGACGTTATAACCGCGACAGCACAGTTCGCCGGGCTCACCGAAATCGCAATCCTCGCCTGTTGCAGGGTTGATGACACGAACCTGGACCGCATCGTGCTTGCGGCCGATCGTATAGCATTTGTGGTCGAAAGTATCATCCGTCGATGTCTGAATGAACACGGGGCTCGTCTCGGTAAGACCATAGCAGATCGTCAATTCGGTCGCATGCATCCGATCGATGACCTCCTTCATGGTTTCCGGAGGGCAGGGGGAACCGGCCATGATACCCGTACGCATATGGGAGAAATCGAATGTGTCGAAAAGCGGATGGTTGAGCTCGGCGATGAACATCGTGGGGACGCCGTAAAGCGCAGTCGCTCTCTCCTTGTGAACCGCCTGCAAGACCATCAACGGACTGAAGTCCTCGACTATGACCATAGTCGAGCGATGGGTGAGAGCGGCCAAAACACCCAACACACAACCGAAGCAATGGAAGAACGGGACGGGCAGGACGATGCGGTCTTCAGGTGTAAGATCCTGTCGGTCGCCGATATAGAAACCATTGTTCAAGATATTGCGATGCGTGAGCATGACTCCCTTGGGGAAGCCCGTAGTGCCGCTCGTGTATTGCATCATGGCAACGTCGTTGTTGTCGAATTTCGTGCGTGCTTCCTCGAGTGCCTCTTCCTGCACATGTTCGCCGAGAAGCAAGAGTTCGGGGACCGAGTAGAACCCGCGATGCTTCTCAGGTCCCATGTAGATGAGATTCTTGAGATAGGGGAATTCAGGTGCATCGAGATGACCACGTTGGCATTTCTCGGATTCGGGGATGAGCTCGCGAATGATCTTGATATAGTCGACATCCCTGTATGCATCGATGATACACAGCGCCTTCATGTCGGACTTCTTCAAAACATAATCGAGCTCATGGATCTTATACACAGGGTTCATCGTTACCAGCACAACGCCGATTTTCGCCGTAGCGTACATGAAGGTGAGCCAGTCCGGAATATTGCGGGCCCACACACCGAGATGGTCACCCGGTTCGAGCCCGATTGCGAGCAGACCGCGTGCCAGATTGTCGGTGCGCTCATCGAAGTCCTTGTATGACCAGCGCAGATCACGATCGGGATAGACGACGAACTCGTGATCCGGGTCGATTGCGACTTGGTTTCTGAAATAATCCCCGATCGTCAGTTCGGTATGCAGCTTGTAATCGGGCGAGCCGGGCTCGCCGAGATATTCTTGCGTGTTTTCCATATCGATCTCCTATACCGGAGTGTAAACGACCGCGAGGAAACGGGCACTATCGCTACCATGTGCACGTACCTGATGCGGTACGATGGAATCATAATAGATGCTGTCTCCCGGCTCGATCACATAGATGTCCTTGCCGTAGGCGATTTCAAGCGACCCATCGAGAGCGTAGAGAAATTCCTCGCCTTCATGGGTTGAGAGCACATGGTCGAGCTCACCGCTTGGATCGGCATTGATGATGAACGTCTCCATCTGACGGGCACTTTTTCCGTCCGCGAGCGAGAAGAACTGAAGCAGGCCGGCGTCGCTCGAGGTCTCGAGGCTTTTCAATCGGGTCGCCTCTTCGATATCACCTTTACGCGTCACCGCGGGACCCACATTCGTATCATCATCCAGCAGAGTACCTAGTCGCACCCCCAAAGCACGTGTTATCTTTATTAGCGGTGCAAGTGAGGGGGCTAGGTTCCCCTCTTCCAGGCCCTCGATAACCTTGACTTCGCAATCACAACGCTCGGCCAATTCGGCCTGCGAAAGTCGAAGCGACTCGCGAAGCGTTGTTATCTTTACTCCGAGTCTGTTATCGTTGGTCATCGGTTCCACCTTCTCTTTCTATCCTTATGCACTCATTTGAGCACATGTTGAACTGTAAATTTTAACGTACAGGTTACCCGCTATCAACACAATTCATTCGAGGGAATCAACCAGGCCACTTAAACGGTGATTTCACGGGGATGATATCGAAGTGCGACCGCAACGCGGAATACGGCCCACCCGATCAACGGCCGGCGGATGTCGAGAAATCGTGGACATAGGCCGTTACCTCGTGTTTCCCCACAATATCTTCTTCAACTTGACCCTCCCTTTTCGCCGAAAAAACGCTATCATTGTCAAGGTTCACAACTTTATGAATTTGTTCGTTTCCCATAGGCTTTCCACAAATACCGTGAAGGTCTCCATGTTTGGAACAGAACTACTTTGAAGGGCTGGTAAATTTGAAACCCGTGATGTCGTTATGAAGAGACCACCCCTCTACCCCTCTGTCGACCTACCTTCCATGCGCGCTTTCCTGGAACGAAGCATCGAGCTTTTCCCGGATAATACGGCATTGATGGGATTAGAGAGAAACGGGGAGGTCTCACGCACGAGCTCCGTAGAACTCTACCAAGATATCCGCTCGATGGGAACTTCGTTGATAGCCCGGAGACTCGGCTCGTCGCGTATCGCTCTTATCGGAGAGAATTCCTACTCTTGGGTTATGGCGTATTTCTCCATAGTCTGCACCGGGGCGACGGTCGTTCCCCTCGATAAGGAGTTGACCGTCGAAGAGCTCGCCGATCAGATCCAGCGGGCAAGGGTTGCGGCGATATGTTATACGGATCAATATGCCGAAGAAGCGCAGAGCGCCGTCGACATGAGTGACTGCGATTGCCTGAGAATCGCACTCGGGAAAGCTGCGGGGGATGTCTCGGCGAAAGACTTGATCGACAGTGGCCGCAAGGAGATCGAAGCCGGAAACGACCTGTTCTCCGATGTCGAGATAGACGGGCAGCAAACGTGCTCCATACTCTTCACCTCAGGCACGACGGGGACGAGCAAGGGTGTCATGCTCAGCCATGAGAACATCACGAGCAATATCAACGCCGCGGGCGAGCTCGTTTTGTTCCATCAGGAAGATGTAATGCTCTCGATATTACCACTCCACCATTGCTTCGAAGATCTTTGCGGATTATTCGGTGCGTTCTATTATGGGGCGTCGGTCGCTCTTTGCCCCGGCGTGAAATACCTCCCCAAATATCTCGAGACATTCTCGCCGACCGTCATGGTGCTCGTACCTCTCTATATCGAAACATTCCATAGCAAGATCTTCCACGCCGCCGAGGAAGCCGGAAGCCTGAATCAGCTCAAAGCCGCGCTCAAGATATCGTGCTTCCTCCAACGTCTCGGCGTGAATGTCAGCTCTAAATTGCTGAAGAGACCGCGCGCTGCTTTGGGGGGTTCTCTGCGTATCATCATCAGTGGAGGAGCTCCTCTCGACCCTCGTTATGTTCGTGATTATCGTGGCCTCGGCATCAATATCCTGCACGGTTATGGCACAACCGAGTGCTCACCCATCGTCTCGGCGAATCGTGACATCAGCAATAAGGATGGTTCATCAGGATGGATCTGTTCCTGCTGCGAAGTGAAGACAGATGCGGCGGGGCAATTGATGATACGCGGGAAATACTCTTCGATTATGATGCCCGGAGGGTAGATACTATTCGTCAACACGAGCAAGTGCTTGATTCGCTGAATCATGAAATCAGCGCATTTCTGTCCAGGTTGGCTCACACCACGCAGAATCCCGAGGTTGGTCTTCTGATTCCCGGTCTGCTGCAGACCGTTGCCGATCTTGAACATATTGGGGATGCTTGCGAGGAGATTCTGGAGCGAATCGTCGAGAGAAAAGAGGAGCATGTTTTTTTTACCGAAGACGCCATGGGAGATCTGAAACGGCTGGCTTCGCGGGTCGGCACATGCGTTGCGCGGCTTGAGGAACACTTTGCCGGTAATCCGGTTCATTCCGGTGAGAGTCTCCTCGAAATCAAGAGCGATTCCCGCGCGGCTTTCGATGCAATACGGCAGTCACATTACGAAAGGATTTGCTCCGGCGCCTGCTCACCACGGATGTCACGGTTCGCGCCGAAACCGGCGCGGCGGAAACCGCTGTCGGGAAACTTCGCCTCCAGTGTGGCCAGGTAGCCCTTCGCCTCGTTCAACTTGGTCGGATACTCGCCGTCATTGTACTTCTCCAGATCCTCCACCGCAAAACGCAACGTTAAATCGGCGAGTTCAACATCCGACTTCGCTTGGTTCGAGACCACATCGAGATTCGCCTTTGTGACGGCCAAGGAGAATCTCGATGTG
>JAAXUU010000349.1 GCA_013335845.1 Actinomycetota bacterium | reverse complement strand
CGCCCGCCTCGACACCGAGGCGCAGCGTCTTCAACACCTTGTGACCGACTTGCTCGATCTATCACGTCTGGAAAGCGCGAGCAAGACCGATAAGAAGACGCAGACCGATCTGCATGCTGCCGTGAGCACGTCATTCGAAGCCCACAGAGCCGAAGCCCAACGCAAGGGCCTCAAGTTCGTCTTCCAGGACATGACGACCACCAAGAGCAACTGCTATGCGAATATGGACGCGAGTGACGCTTCGCTGATCATCGACAACCTGCTCGATAATGCGATCCGCTACACCGAGAAGGGCTCGGTTACGGTGTTTCTCGGCATCGAGGACGGCATGGTGGTCGTGCGGGTGAGCGATACCGGCATCGGCATTCCGTTGGTTGATCAGTCGCGCATCTTCGAACGGTTCTACCGAGTGGACACGGCACGAAGCCGTGAAGCCGGGGGAACCGGCTTGGGGCTCTCTCTCGTGCGCCATGCGGTGAAACGCGGCGGGGGCACTATCGAGGTCCGCAGCGAACTCGGCGTAGGCTCCATCTTCACTATTTCGATCCCGCAGGCCTTCTAAATCCGGCAGGCACCGTAATTCCCACTGGAAACGAATATACGTAGAGCGCGCGCGAAGGTTTTGTGCGCAAGTCATGGAGCGGCCGCAATGCTTCAGGAAGATTTAAGGCTCGCTTGTTTTGATGTACCCACGAAAAGAAAGTGGGTAACTCGAAATGAAAAAAATGACATTGGTAAAAGCTATGCTCGACTTGGTTATGGTTGTTCTCTATATGCAATTGATGTTCTATTACGACATGTCCCCGCTATTCCATGAGATTGCGGGAATTGGCGTCGGTCTCCTCTTCGCGGTGCATGTCGCGCTCAACGTGAAACCGGTGAAGAAGCTACTCAAGTCCGCCTTTGAGGGACGATGCACTCCGGCTCGATTGGTGTTGTTGTGTTCCGACATCGTCCTGCCGTTTGGGATGGTGGCAGTCATCGGCACCGGTATGCTCATCGCAACGGAACTCTACCTTGCGCCGGGTTGGGAGTTGGCTATTGTTGTGCATAACGTCGCTTCATGGATCTGCCTCGCCATCCTCCTTGTACATACTGCATTGCATTTCAAGTATCTCGTCGCTATTGCGAACCAACTTGTCCGTAGTAGCAATGCACAGAAAGTTGCAAGCTGCCTTGGAGCGGCCGCGCTCGTGCTCGGTTTGCTGAGCGTAAATGCGTCTGTAGGTACCGCATCTGCCGGGACGGTTGTTTCTCAGACTACGAATGAGGTGTTCCTAACTGAAGAGTTGACCGATGAAGTCGCTGCAACGGTAAGCCAAACCTCCTATGTAGAGGAGGAAGAGGAGAGCACCACCGTCGCACAGGCAACCCCGACGACCGACGATACATCCTCCGACGACTCCGGCGACATATACTGCACCGCATGTCACCGTCATTGCCTGCTCACGAACCTGCAGTGCGCAAGGGGCGAGCAGTTCCTCTCTTAGTGGAAGAGGTCGAGGAAGCGCTCCCAAATCGTTTTGTCTTCCTCTATGGGAGCGGCTACTTCCGCTTCTTCGGGCATCTCTATGGGGTCGGTCATGATGACGAACTGCACTTGATCGACAGCGGTGTTGCCGGGATCAACGAAGGAGCGGGGCGTGAAATCACCGCCGAGATAGTTCCGGAGCTCTTCCTTGATGCCATCGATAAGATCCTGATCCAGGGTAGCGGTGGACTCATGGAGCTGCGTCGTTCCGCTTGCGAATTCGCTCAAGCCTTCCGAGAAGGAGCCGAAGCCCGACGACAGCGTCGAAACCCCGCTCGTATACGCACGTATCCCGGTGTTGAACTGGGAGAATCTGCTGTTGAGCGTCCAAAGGCCGTCTGCAAGACCGGTGATACCCGCACTCTGCTGTTGGATGCCGTAGTTGAGATTCTGGATGCCGGCGTCAAGCGGGACGTAGCCTTCTTTCGTGCCGGTCAGTGCTGTCGCGGTCGCGTCGTAGGCGGCTGCCGCAGACTGCACCTGCACCAACGCTTGGGCTGCCGCGTCTATCGCTGCCAGATCATCGGCCGTGACGGTTTCGCCTCCCAGTATCTTCGTATAGGCGTTCTGCAATGCCGTGGCATATGCTTGTTGCGCCAACGTCGCCTGCTCACCGTAGGTACCGGCTTGGGTTTGCGCGTCGGCGATCCCTTGTTCGATCCCTCCGATATATGCGGTCGAGCCGGAGGCTATCTGGGCTGCTCCCGGGACGAGTTCCGCGAGTGTGGAATCATCAAGCGCGCCGGCT
>JAAXUU010000348.1 GCA_013335845.1 Actinomycetota bacterium | reverse complement strand
TGAAAACACGCGGGAACCCATCGTGATCGACGGCATACATAATATCCTTCTTCTCGGTATTATCGTAAGTGCTGTCGTATTGAATGGACTTATGCCCACTATCGATATGTTCGTGGACCCCGCTACGGGGGCCTGCTATGGATTCTATGTATTCGATGGTGTGTTCATAAGCATCAATTATCTTGCCCAGATAACGCTGATACTGCTCGCCGCCTTCCTGTCGATGAAAATGACCAAGAAGAGCACGCGGGAGCATAATGAATTCACGTTCGGACCTATCATCGAGGTCGCTACTTTGTTCATAGGGATATTTTTAACGATGATACCCGCACTTGCCTTACTGCGTGCGCACGGGGCAGAACTCGGACTCGATGCTCCGTGGCAGTTCTTCTGGTTCGCGGGCGCGTTATCTTCGTTTCTTGATAACACGCCTACCTACCTGGTGTTCTTGACGATTGCCGGATCGCTCGGCGCGACCCAGGGCGTTGCGACGACGGTCGGTACCGTCGCGGTTGCCAATTTGTTCGCCATTTCGGCGGGTGCCGTTTTCATGGGCGCTAACACCTACATCGGCAATGCTCCGAACTTCATCGTCAAGTCCATCGCGGAGGAGAACAAGATCAAGATGCCGAGCTTTTTCGGCTATATGCTTTGGTCGATTTGCATATTGATACCCGTCTTCATTATTGACACCTTCGTGTTCTTTCTTTAAGGTAACGGCTTTCGAAACAGATTTTCGTCCGTTCATATCCAGCAATTGTAAAAGGAGAAACGGTTTGAAGCTTGAACGAACCCGCACCCAATCACTCGCCTTATCCGGTCTTTGTATCGCGTTACTCGTCATCTCGGCGATGTTCGCCGTACCGCTCGGTCCTGTGCCTTTCACCCTCCAGACCGCAGTCTTGATCCTGTGCGTTGTTTTATTATCGCCGGGAGAGGCTCTGGCTGTTGTCGGCGGTTACCTCGTCTTAGGGGCGATCGGCCTTCCGGTGTTTTCCGGTATGCGCGGTGGATTCGGAGTGATTCTGGGACCGACGGGTGGGTTTCTCATCGGCTTCTTCTTAGGAACGGGCATCGCGGCGTTTTTACGGCGTATGCTCGTCAAACGCTTCGAAAAGGTTCTCCCGGCAGATATAATCGCAGCGGTCGTATTGCTGATCGTTTCCTACGTCTGCGGCCTGCTCCAGCTGATGGCTGTTGCGCATATGGGTCTTGTCCCCGCATTTCTCGCAGGCATCGCGCCCTTCATACTCCTCGACGCGATAAAGGCTGCAGTTGCCATCGGCTTGGCCGTTCCTCTTCGGAAAGCGATCGGTCGCGGTTAGGTCGCACGTAGATTGCGCTTAGTTTCCTACTTCGGGGCAACCGAAGGTAGCCCGACTATGAAGCAAGCGCCTCCACTCGGCAGGTTGATCGCTTCGACCGTTCCGTCATGTGCGGTGACGATCGATTTCACAATGGCGAGCCCGAGCCCGGTTCCCCCTGTCGCGCTTTGGCGGCTGAGGTCGGCGCGATAGAAACGATCGAAGAGGCGCGCGGGGTCGATATCGCCGAAACCGGGGCCGTTGTCGGAAACGGTGATGACACTTTGCCCTTTCACTCCCGAAAGCTCGACATGGACGTGACTTTCGGCGAAACGGCTGGCGTTCTCGATGACATTGATCAGGACTTGGACGAGTTTATCTCTATCGCCGAGAACATCGGGTGCTTCCCCGGCGATACTGAGGCTGATTTCACGCGACTCGAGCAGGGGCTCGAGCATATCGTCCACGGCTTCTACGATCTCCCTCAAATCGATGCGCTTGAGCATGAAATTCTCTTTGGCGGAGTCGATGCGCTGAAGTGTGAGCAGGTCGTTAGCCAAACGGGTAAGACGGTCGCACTCGGAGATGATCGAGCTGAGGAAACGCTGCTCGACTTCAAGCGGTACATCTCCTTCGAGCAGGGTTTCAGCGATACCGCGGATGCCGGTAAGGGGGGTGCGGATCTCATGGGAGACATCCGAGACGAACTGTACTTGCTTCATCTCCTCCGTGCGTAACTCGGCCATGGCCGTACGGGTCGAGTTGGTGATTTCGTTTAAGGAGTCCGCTAAAGCGAGCACTTCCCGAGGACCCTCTTCGATGGTGAAATCCACGTTGAAATTGCCGTGGGCGAAGGTGTCGGCGCGATTACTGAGATCTTCCAACGGCCGTGCGAATTTCTTCGCCACCGCAGTCCCGGCGATTGCGCCGATGCATACAACCGCTGCTACGGCGACGACGATGAAGGCGATAGGGTGCG
>JAAXUU010000347.1 GCA_013335845.1 Actinomycetota bacterium | reverse complement strand
TTCCGATCTCCAAGACGGGTAGGTGACCACCGGATTCACATAGTGGACATCATCCGCCTCGAGGATGCGGATGAAACCGACCACTTCGCCGGCGCCATTGACGGCTACGGTCACCCGCTCATAATCTTCAAGGGTCCCCATACCCTCTGCATACGCCATCGCAACGATTGACGGTATATCCTCTTTCGTTGCCGCGCGCAGGGTGAAAAGCTCGTTCGACACATCGTTCCTTCCATTATCTTTGCGGCGAATAATACCACAACTAGCATACTCGAGTCCGTCTAATCTCTCGAGCACCAAGGCCCGATATATGACACAAGTGGTCAGATACCGGGCCTTGTACATTCGATCCCGCTTCATGATCCGTCTCTGCGACACGCGTTCACGCCGAGAATCGACCTTATGTACGCTCCGAAGCAACACGCTCACTCGGCAACTCAGGGAAAGGCGGAGGTAGTAACGCACCGCAGGACGAGCATACCCGCTCGTCATTGGCCGACGCTTCGATTCCGCAGGATGCGCAGAGGCGTTTGCCCAGCTTCTTCCTCATCTCATCGGCTCGACCGCACGTATTGCATAGATTACAGCAATAGCACATTATCATCCCCCCCATTACAAGAACACTAGCCCTTCTTGGGAAACCAAAGAACCTGTTTGGGCTTCGTGACCAGTTCCTTCGCCAACTCTTCCACCGTACCGAACTTCATTACGAAAGCCTGACAGTGATGTACACAAGCCGGCTCCCTGCCTACGGCGACTCGATCTGCACACAGGTCACATAGATCGGTTGGTATGGGGATTTTGTTCCAGTTGAAGCAGTTACCACCTTCACCGGAATCGTCCTTCTGCCAAGGACCGTCGTCCAATACACGGATGCCCCATTTACCTACCGGAAAACCATGCTCTTGCTTGCATGCGACTTCACACGTCTGGCAGCCGGAGCAGAGTTCATAATCGATCAAGAGTCCATAATCTGCCATTTAGTCCACCAGCTTTCCGAATTTTTCGACGACTAGGTCCATGTCGGTATCATAACTTTCCTTCAGGGGTGTGACACTGCAGATGTTGCACTTGTAGGGAGCGCCGTAACCGAGCTTGCTGTTATGGTGGTTTTCAACGAGGTCATTGACATTGGACTGGAATACACCGTAGAGGTTCGGCGCATCTCCGTCTTGTTCAGGGAACCACCAGCCATGCTGTGCGTGCACGACACCGCTTTTGACGATCGGAGAGATTTTCGCTTTGAACTTCGCCTTTCCGAAAGCGTTCGCGATCTCCACCCACTGACCGTCGGCCAGACGAAGCATCTTGGCATCATCGGGATTGATCTCAAGCAAGGGGTTGGGGTTCAGTTCGCGCAATACCGGAATCTGGCGATGCTCGGAATGGAAGAAGGCATACACGCGAGCGCCGGTGGTTAGTATGAAGGTATACTCCTCCTTCATATCCGCCGGAGTCTCCGGATTGAACGGGCTGAATGCAGGCTCGGAATAATACGGCAGAGGGTCCTCTCCGAAAGCCGAGAAGGCGGTCGACCAGAGTTCGACACGACCGGTAGGTGTGAGGAATCCGGGCTTGCGGTCGGGGCGGAGCAGACCCGTCTCATACTTGCGATAATTGACTCCGCGTTTGTAGACTACTTCTTCGCGAAGCTCCTCGAAGGTCATATGCGAAGGACGGGCACGACGCTGGGTGAGGAAATCGATTTCATCTTTGAACATACCCTCAAGGCATTTGCTTTCCAGATATGCACCCAGCTCGATGAGGATCTGGATATCGCTTTTGACCTCGCCGACATCTATCGCCTTGTTGTTGGCACTGATCGTGACCGGCGAACCGGCATAGTGGGTCATAACGACGTCATTCTTCTCGGGGCAGGCGGACAAAGGCAGGAAGAGGTCGGCACAACCCTCGATGGAAGGTGTTATGAAGCAGTCGGTGGCGAAGCACCACTCGAGTTCCTTCAGGCCCTCATACCACTTGCTCGGCTCTGCACAACATGTGGGAGAAAGCAGGTTGGTCGACTGTATCCAGCCCATTCTGATCTTATAGGGAGTTCCCTTCGTAACGGCGTCGAACATCATATCGGCGTGTGCGTTACGGATGTTGTTTACATAGAGCGGGTACTCTTTCATGCCAATCGTCTTCTGCTTGAGCTCTTCGGAGAGACTATCCCAGCCGATACGCCTCTGCGGACGTGCGGCATCCTCGGCGGCGTGATCGTCAGATGCGGCGTCGGCGTTGTCGAGGTCGACCTTGAACTCTTTGCCCTCTTCGATACCGGGAGCGGCGTCG
>JAAXUU010000346.1 GCA_013335845.1 Actinomycetota bacterium | reverse complement strand
ATCACCTTGATTGCTTTGCCGAGCTCTGCCGTTGGTTTGCCGCGCTCAAGGTCCGATAAGAACATGACGCTGCAGTTGCAATATCCTGCAAGCTCACCTTGCGTATATCCGAGTCTCTTGCGCTTGGCACGAATGACTTTTCCGAACTGCTCAGCGTTGGTGATTTTTGTCATGGTTACACCATTCTCACGTACGTAATAAAATGTCTGTAACCACTATACACTATGCCGAGCGTAATAATTTTGAGCAAAGTTGTGAAATTATGCCGAACGTAATAAATCGCTCGCCTTCAGGACATCGGTATCAAAAGATCCTTGCTCCCAAACTCCTCGTGAGGTCCTTTCACGACGAAGCGATCAGGCAACCAAGGGCCGCGCAGAAGATCCTCGATGTACTCCACGCCGGCGGGGATGACTTCCTGCTCCAGCCCTATGGTGTCGGCGATCTTCACGGTCTCGGCCACCAGAGGCTCGATGGGGTAGGCGCCCGTGTCAAGGAGGCCGAGGGTGCGGTAGTGTCCGTACAGCATATCGCAGATTTCCTTCGCCATTTCCTCCCCGTACTTATCAAGGGCATGCTGATATTCGACCCAGATGTTGCGCTCGCCACGCATCCAACCTTCGGTGAGGAAATACGCGGCCTTCTCGGCAGAAATGTCCACGCGCTTTTTGGGCGAGCCGATAAGAAGCGAGATGCAGTCATCCACTCGGGGAAGCACCAGTTCGAAGTCCCCAGCTTTGATCCCGGCCAGCGAATTGCCGCACGTCCCGAAGAGGAGAAGAACGCGGTCGAAGCCTTCAAGCGTATCGAGCTCCTCCTGCAAGCGCGCGGTGAGCAACTTGGGCGTGTTGTGAAGGCCCGATTCGATCCAGACTATCGGCAGCTCGATGCCAGTACGCTTCGCGGCAAGCGCCAGCTCGTCTTCAAGTGTCTTGCAGGCTACTATGCAGGTTTTCATGCGGGCGACCTCTCGAGTGCTGTTCTTCGTGTCTCTATACATACCGTGTCTATAGTAGCATTATTGATACAAAGTGTACGCACCCGGCCCCAAGCACGTACAATAGTCCCGTGTGGGTGAGGTTCGCAGACGTGTGCAAGGAGGATGCCATGTGTGGACGGTACAACTTCACGCCCTTGAGCAACGAAGTGGTGCGTGCTCTCTATGAGCAACTCCAGCTCGAATTCCCCGATGAGCCCATCAAGACGGGGGAGATCTTCCCCACAGATACGGCACCCGTTGTAACCGCCAAAGGACCGACTCTTATGACGTGGGGTTTCCCGCGATGGTCCGGTCCGGGCGAGATCATCAACGCGCGGCAGGAGACGATCACAGAGAAGCCCACCTTCAAGAAGGCGTACGCGGAATCCCGCTGCCTCATTCCCACTACCGGCTTCTATGAGTGGACCCACCCGGAAGACGGCTCGCCCAAAGACAAGTACCTCTTCTTCAACGAGGCCCCGATCCTCTGGTTGGCCGGCATCTCGAAGATCATCGACGGCGAGATGTACTTCGTGATCATCACGACTGGCGCCAACGAAAGTGTCGCAAGCGTCCACGATCGCATGCCCGTCATCGTTGACGACGACCACAAAACGCTCTGGCTCACAGATGGGAAAGCCGCCTCGCTCATCCTTGCATCCAACCAAGCCAAGCTGCAGAGATTGCCGGTGAGCGCGTAGCGGACGCTCACTAAAACGCCTGCAAGAATAGGTTAACGGTTCATTAATTTTGTAAACAGGATTAACACAATTACCTCACATATTGAAACAACATTACGTGTACAATACGCAAGGCTTTTGGTGCAACTTCGAGACATAAATAAAAAGGATCCCAAGACCTCGTACAATGCGCCAAAAGGCACAACAATTACAAACCTCGTTCGGAGAAATCCAAGGAGACTGCAATGGACCTTCCTGAGAGAGAACCTGAATTCGGCGTGAAAACGAAGTACGATTCCAATGGTCATCCCTATTATTTCGTCGACTCATTGTGGCTCACCATCTTCACATTCCTGATCGGCAAAATCACCGGTGCCGTCAAAAAAGAGACGGGCATCAATCCCACTCTGCTTCGCATATTGCTCGAACTGCACTTCAGCCAACGGCCGGAACGTATCAAAGACTTGTCGGACCAGATCCTGATGCGCTCTACGACACGGTCATCGTCGATACCACCGGCCGCATGCAGGTCGACGAGGCCATGATGGACGAGCTGGTCAGCATGCGCGACCTCGTGCGGCCGGACGAATCGCTGCTCGTAGCCGACGCCATGACTGGCCAGAGCGCCGTTGACATAGCAAAG
>JAAXUU010000345.1 GCA_013335845.1 Actinomycetota bacterium | reverse complement strand
TATCGCCCCCAAGGAACTCGAAAAAGTCCTTTACTTCGCTTCGTCCATAATCACATGGGTTGACGAGGAAGGGCGCGAGCAGGATGGGGTCGACCTCCGAGAAGAACTCGTAGCCGATATCGAAGAACTCGACGCAGAACTCGAACGCCTCATCGAGACGGTTCGCCGTCAGGGTGAGGATTACGAGGGTGCCGATAACGATATGTACGCTCCGGACGAGCGCCTGACCGCAGCCGAAGTCGCCGAGGAAATCGCCGATCTTGAAGAGGAGTTCGCCGAGCGCAAGGAGATCCGCAAAGAAGCGCTCGATTTCTTCATGAAGATCACCCCGAAGATGTTGGTGCCCGATGAGGCACTCTATCGTGAGATGCGAATCAACTACAGCGATTATTTCAAGGGCGGCATGGGCGCCGCCGCGGTTCGCGATTTACTCGATGCACTCGACCTGGAGGTTATCTCGGTTGAGCTGCGCGAGGTCATCCGTGAAGGTAAAGGTCAACGCCGTGCGAAAGCTATCAAGCGCCTCAAGGTCGTCGACGCGTTCCTGAAGAGCACGAACAGCCCTCGCGATATGATCCTCGACGTCATTCCGGTCATTCCTCCCGACCTGCGCCCGATGGTCCAACTCGACGGCGGACGTTTCGCCACGTCCGACCTGAACGATCTGTATCGACGCGTCATCAACCGTAACAACCGACTCAAGAGACTCCTTTCATTGGGTGCTCCGGAGATCATCGTCAACAACGAGAAGCGCATGCTGCAAGAAGCTGTCGACTCATTGTTCGACAACGGTCGTCGCGGTCGTGCGATAACCGGCCCCGGTAACCGTCCTCTGAAGTCGATCTCCGACATGCTCAAAGGCAAGCAGGGTCGCTTCCGTCAGAACCTGCTGGGTAAGCGCGTCGACTATTCCGGTCGTTCCGTAATCGTCGTCGGTCCCAAGCTGAAGCTTCACCAATGTGGTCTTCCGAAGGCGATGGCACTTGAATTGTTCAAACCTTTCGTTATGAAGCGTTTGGTTGAACTCGAATATGCCGCCAACATCAAGGCTGCGAAGCGACAGGTCGACCGCGGTAGCGATGTCGTATGGGACGTTCTCGAAGAGGTCATCTCGGATCATCCTGTACTACTCAACCGTGCACCGACCCTTCACCGCCTGGGTATCCAGGCATTCGAGCCGGTCTTGGTCGAAGGTAAAGCCATCCGCTTGCACCCGCTTGTATGTACGGCTTTCAACGCCGACTTCGACGGTGACCAGATGGCTGTCCATGTCCCCCTGTCCTCAGAGGCTCAGGCTGAAGCACGCGTGCTCATGCTCTCTACCAATAACATTAAGTCGCCTGCGCATGGACGTCCCTTGGCCGTTCCTTCGCAGGACATGATCATCGGACTGTACTACCTCACCGCGGCTCGCGAGGGCTTCCCCGGAGAAGGATGGGTTTTCATCGATTACGCCGATGCAATGAATGCCTATGACTCCCGTGCGGGCGTCGACCTGCAAGCTAAGATATGGGTACGTCTCACGGAAGATACTGTTGAACAAGTTGGATTCAACCAATTCAACGACCGCAAGCGTGGGGAGCGTATCGAGACAACCATCGGACGCATAACCTTCAACAACATACTTCCCTTGGCACATCCGTTCGTCAACTATGCAATGGACAAGAAAGAGATCGGGCGCTTGGTCGAGGACTGCTGTAATCGTTATGATATCAGCGAGGTCCCCGCTATTCTCGACGGTCTCAAATCAGCCGGTTTCCACTATGCGACGCGTGCGGGTGTCACCGTTTCCGTATACGATGCAACGATTCCCCCTAACAAGGGCGAGATCTTGGCTGCTGCCGATGCTCTGGTCACCTCGGTCGACGAGGACTATGAGATGGGCCTCATGTCGTTCGAGGAGCGTCATAAGAAGGTCGTCGATATCTGGAACGCCGCGAACGAGGAAGTCGGAGATGCCATGACGGCGAACTTCGACCCCTTCAACCCGATCTACATGATGGCTTTCTCGGGAGCTCGAGGAAACATCAAGCAGATCCGTCAGCTGGCCGGTATGCGTGGTCTTATGTCCGACCCGAAAGGTGAGATCATCGACCGCCCGATCAAGGCGAACTTCCGCGAAGGCCTCTCGGTTCTCGAATACTTCATCTCTACGCACGGTGCGCGTAAAGGTCTTGCAGATACGGCACTGCGTACCGCCGACTCGGGGTACTTGACCCGTCGTCTTGTCGACGTTGCGCAGGAAGTCATTGTACGCGAGCTCGATTGCGGTACCGATGACGGAGTCTACTACCCTGTGCTC
>JAAXUU010000344.1 GCA_013335845.1 Actinomycetota bacterium | reverse complement strand
GTCGCTTCGGAACTGGAAACGACCCATGAACTCTCCGCCGATCGCTTTAAGACCGGTGCATGCCAAAACACCTTCAGGGGCCCCACCGGCACCCATGTACAGATCGATACCCGTCCCCGGGACCGCAGTCGCTATCGCGCCGAATACGTCGCCGTCGGTGATAAGGCGGATACGGGCACCGGTCGCACGTACCGCTGCGATCATATCGTTATGGCGGTCACGTTCGAGGATGCAGACATTCACGTCCCTGATGGGCTTACCGAGCGCCTCAGCGACAGCGGCGATGTTCTCGGCAGGCGTATTGTCTATGTGGATCTTCCCAACGCACTCGGGGCCTGCGGCGAGTTTCCACATATAGGTATCGGGAGCGAACAGCAGCGCGCCTCGCGGAGCGATGGCAATGGTCGTAAGTGCGTTCGCCTGGTTTGCCGCACATAGGTTGGTACCCTCGAGCGGGTCGACCGCGATATCTATCTCCTCACCGCCGCGACCGAGTTCCTCACCGATATAGAGCATCGGGGCTTCGTCACGCTCGCCTTCCCCGATGACGATGCGCCCCGAGAATTCGATGTCATTGAACGCGTTGCGCATGGCGGTTGTGGCAGCTTGGTCTGCCGCGACCTTATCTCCTTTACCATTCCACTCGGAAGCTGCGATAGCTGCAACCTCGGCAACCTTGAGAATTTCCATGATTCGGTTGGCGTGCATGTATTCCTCCTAGAACCGTTTAAACAAAACTTAAAACAAGTGCTCTCTATACTACACTAGGTACACGACGTTTTTCGATGCGTTTCTCGTAAAGGCATTACATAGTTCTGTAAATAACAGATGATAGTCCTTACTGCGATAAACCATGATGCCCGTTTGCGCGCAAACGTTCAAGACACAAAGCAAAGCATCTACAAGGAGAAAGTAAAAACGCTTGATTCGATCATCTGGAATTCGAGCATCTGAAATATCCCCGCTACCCTTCAAAATCAGCGAAACTACGCTATTATAAGCCTATGTAATCCAACTTGTCCCGCCAAACCGCTCTGCACCGATGCTTCGTTTCGCGACCAAAGTATGAAAGGAACGTCTCATGTATATAGACGGGAAGTTTTTGATCGCCAAAGGTGATGAACAGGTATTCTTGCTCCCCGCTATGGCAAACCGACATGGTCTCATCGCAGGTGCCACGGGGACCGGTAAGACGGTTACACTCAAAGTGATAGCCGAAAGTTTAAGCGACGCAGGCGTTGCGGTCTTTCTCGCCGATATAAAGGGTGACGCATCCGGCATCGCAATCAGTGGAGAAGCCTCCGATAAGATAAACGAACGTCTTGCGAAGCTGGGTGTTGATGCGTACGACTTCCATGGTTGCCCCGTGCGCTTCTGGGATGTATATGGAGAATTCGGACATCCTGTGCGTACGACTATCAGCGAAATGGGACCTGTCCTCCTAGGGCGCCTGCTCGGTCTGAACGACGTCCAGGAAGGTGTACTCAACATCGTGTTCCGCATCGCAGATGATCAGCAACTCCTCCTTCTCGATTTGAAGGATCTCCGGAGCATGGTCGCATATGTGGGTGAACATAACGACGAGTACATCACCACATATGGAAATATCGCGGTGCAGAGCATCGGCGCGATCCAACGTTCGCTCCTCACGCTGGAAGATTCAGGTGGGGATATCTTCTTCAGCGAGCCGTCGCTCGATATCGGCGATTGGCTCGTCTGCGACGCCGATGGCAAGGGCTTCGTCAACATACTCCACTGCGTGAAGCTCTTCCAGTCTCCGTTGCTCTACTCCACGTTCCTGCTGTGGATGCTCACAGAACTCTATGAGATGTTGCCTGAAGCAGGCGACCTGGCGAAACCGAAGATCGCCTTCTTCTTCGATGAGGCACACCTGCTCTTCGAGGATGCGCCGAAGGCGCTTCTCGACAAGGTCGAACAAGTCATCAAACTCGTCCGCTCGAAAGGCGTAGGAGTCTATTTCATAACTCAGAATCCTGCAGATATCCCCGACTCCGTCTTAGCGCAATTGGGAAATCGCGTGCAACATGCACTGCGTGCGTACACACCGGCCGAACAGAAATCCGTCAAGTCAGCCGCTGAATCCTTCCGAGTGAACCCCGCCTTCGATACCGAAGAGGTGATCACCCAGCTCGGTACCGGCGAGGCACTTATCAGCTTCCTCGATGAAGACGGAGCTCCGAGTATCGTGCAACGCGCCAAGGTCCTACCGCCACAGTGCAGTATGGGTTCCGTAACTGATGAGATACGCAAGAACATCATCGACAACAGCGTGCTTCGTACCAAATATG
>JAAXUU010000343.1 GCA_013335845.1 Actinomycetota bacterium | reverse complement strand
CGCGTTGCCGGGTAAAATGCTCGTTGAAGTCGAAACCGATCTGGCTGACGGCGACTATCTGCTCATGTACTACGATGAAGCGGCGATGCGCGCGACCTATGTCGATGGCGTGTCGGTGAAAAACGGGACGTTCTCGTTCTTCACTTCCGATACAAGCCATGATTATTTCGTTGCGAAGCGAGTGAGCAAGAGCACCATCAATGAACTCAATGCAACTACAGCATCGCTCGATAGTGGGACACTGGGTGGTGCGGCTGATTCGGACTTGCAAATGAACGATATCGATACCTACCGTACATGGCTCTTTTGGATATTATGCGGATGCCTGGTCCTTGCAGCTGCCGGGGGATTCGTTTTGCTCGTGCTGGTTCGATCGAAGAAGGATTCAAAAGGACGATCATGAAGAAACACATAATCGCATTCATGCTATTGATCACTTTGTGTGCCACGACGCTTGGAGGGTGCACGATAGAGACACCTGACGAGGTCGCGAATAACGCAGACTCCCAGAGCGCATCCTTCGAAAGTTCCACTTCTTCAGATGATGCACAGTACTTCGACGCCGAAGACGGAGACGCCTCGGCTGGGATGAGCGATGAGGATTATGAGAAGTACCTCAGTGATGCCAATACCTATAACGCCGAAGATGGAGAACTCGATTCATATCTCACAACGACCGTTCCTGATGGAATGCCGGCTCCTGTCGAATGGCAGGACGTCGCTATCGATACGAGCGTGACCCATACCTGCACACTCACCATCGAATGCTCGAAGATATTCGATAACATGGATGATTTCACTACCGACAAACTTTCTATCCTCCCTTCGGATGGCGTGATATATGCGACCAGAACCGTCACGTTCTACGCAGGTGAATCACCCTTCGATGTCCTGCTTAGAGAGACTCAGAACAACCGAATCCACATGGAATACAATATGGTCCCTCTCTATAACAGCAATTACATAGAAGGCATCAACAATATCTATGCGACTGATTGCGGGAACCTTTCAGGATGGATGTACAGTGTGAATGGTTGGTTCCCGAATTATGGATGCAGCCGCTATCTTCTCAGTGATGGTGATGCCGTCGTATTCCACTACACCTGTGATCTGGGCCGTGATTTCGGCGTGACGTGGACGCAATGATGAAAAAAGATGCGTTTGCTTCCTATCATCCGATCATCAACTTCCTGTTCTTCGCATTCGTACTGGTCATCACGATGTTCGTGCTCCATCCTGTGCTGCTCGGAATCTCCTTTGTCGCATCGCTATCGTATGCGATCTATCTCAACGGTAAGAAGGCGGTCAAATTCGTCTTGCTCGGGCTGGTGCCTCTTCTGATTCTAGCGGTATTCATCAATGTGGCATTCAATCACGAGGGCGTGACGATCCTTCTCTATGTGAACGGGAATCCTATCACCCTTGAATCCATACAGTACGGAGTCGCCGCCGCGCTGATGTTCGCCTCGATCATCCTGTGGTTCTCGTGCTTCAATGCGATCATGTCCTCGGATAAATTTATCTATCTATTCGGAAAGACGCTACCGTCGCTCTCGTTGATCCTGTCCATGGTGCTTCGTTTCGTCCCTCGCTATAAAGATCAGGTGAAACAGATTTCCTCTGCCCAGAAATGCATTGGGAAGGACATCTCTTCGGGCAGCATCGTAGACCGTGCCAAGAACGGGGTCATGATACTGTCGATATTCATCACGTGGGCATTGGAAAACGCGATCGAAACAGCGGATTCCATGAAATCACGCGGTTACGGCCTCAAAGGGCGGACATCTTACTCGATGTATCGTTTCGATACCCGAGACAAATCAGTCTTGCTTCTGTTGCTCGCATTCATGGTGTGTATCGTCGTAGCGCTTGCCGCACACGTGATCCATGTCATATATTTCCCCTTGTTCACCGCAAATTCGGAGTCTGCGCTGACCATAGGAGTCTATATTCTGTACGCAGCTATTTGCTTCTTCCCGCTTGCACTCAATAGTAAGGAAACTATCGTATGGCACTCTTTGCGGTCGAAAATCTAACCTTTACCTATCCCGAGCGTGAAAACGCAGCTTTGAAGGATATCAACCTCTCTATCTCCTCCGGGGAGTTCATCGTCGTATGCGGCAAATCAGGTTGCGGGAAGAGTACGCTCCTCCGACATTTCAAGACGGTACTCACTCCCTTCGGTGAAAGGCAAGGGTCGATTCATTTCAATGATGTGCTGCTTGAAGAGGTCGACGAGAGGACCCAGGCTTCGAATATCGGTTATGTATTGCAGAATCCCGATAACCAGATCGTGACCGACAAAGTATGG
>JAAXUU010000342.1 GCA_013335845.1 Actinomycetota bacterium | reverse complement strand
GATTACTCGCCAGAAATCGCAGACGATCTCCTGCGATTCTCACAACGCTGGCTTATCGAACACACCGGCATCACCTTGAAATCACTAGGTTTCATGCTGCGCACGGAGATTGCGTGAGCATCCGGGCTCTGTTTAGGCATCGTTACCGTCCACAAGAGATACCATTTCCGATTTATTTACTTATGTGGTAGACTTCCTAAGTTGTATTTATGTACCTATCGCCTAGCTAGCGCGCTTACACCGGCACCTATGCTCAGCGATAGGCGAATGAAAGAAGAAAGGTGGAAAGAGCATGCCTCTTACCAAAGATCAAAAGACGGCGATTATCGCCGAGTACGGAAAGTCAGCGAATGATTCGGGATCCGCAGAAGTCCAAGTTGCCTTGCTCACCCAACGCATCCGCGAACTCACCGAGCATCTCAAGGTACACAAGAAGGATCACCACACCCGTCGTGGTCTCCTCATGCTGGTAGGTCAGCGTCGCCGTTTCCTCGTGTACATCAAGAACCGCAATGTCGAGGATTATCGAACCTTGATCGCCAAGTTGTCCATTCGCGACAATATCTAACAAGAACACGAAGGGCGGCGCTTTTGCACCGCTCTTCTCGTTTGCGGATGCCGACCTATGGGAGGTTCGGCATTCGTTGTATGTGGAACACATACAAAAGCAGATCCGAACACATTGGGGTGTTCGGGAGAGAAAGAAGAAAAATGTCTAAAATCACCGAAACTTTTGAATTGTACGGAAAAACGTACACCCTTGAAACGGGCGAGTTGGCTCGCCAAGCAACGGGTGCCGTCGTCGTCCGCTGCGGAGAAACAGTACTCTTGCTCACCGCAGTCGTCTCCAAAGAACGTAAGGACTACGATTTCTTCCCGCTGACCGTCGATTTCATCGAGAGGATGTATGCTGTCGGTCGCATTCCGGGCGGTTATCTGAAGCGCGAATCACGCCCATCGGATAAAGGAACCCTCACCGCTCGCATGATCGACCGTCCTATCAGGCCAGGTTTCCCCGACGGATTCCGTCAAGAAGTGCATATCGTCGCAACGACATTGTCCTGCGATCAAGAAAACCAACCCGATGTCATCTCCGTCATGGGGGCGAGCGCCGCACTTATGGTCGGTGGAGCACCTTTCGACGGTCCTTGTGCAGCCGTCCGTATCGGACGTGACCGCGACACGAATGAATTCATCGTCAACCCGACGTTCGAAGAGGAAGAGAATTCCAATCTCGAACTGACGCTTGCGGGCACAGCGGATTATCTCTCGATGGTCGAAGCCGGCGCCGAAGAGATCACCGAGGAGGATATGCTTGCAGCGATGACTTTCGGTCAGAAAGTAATCGGCGAGTTCTGCGATGCGCAGAAGCGTTTTATCGCCAAAGTCGCTCCCGAGATGAAGGTATACCCCATCGATGAACCGGTTGCAGAGGTTCAAACCCGCGTCTTCGGATATCTCGACCAAATGAGTGCGGCATTGAAAGATGCCGATAAGCATTCTCGCATGGACAAAGTCGCAGCATTGATGAGTGACATCAAAGCCAGCTTCACAGATGATGAGAAGACGGTATGGGGACGCGAGATCGGCATACAGGTCAAAGCCCTCGAAAAGAAGGCTATGCGCACCATGGTCCTCACCACAGGTGAACGTGCCGACGGTCGTAGCACCGATGAGATCCGCCCTATCACCACGGTAGCCGGATACCTACCCCGCGTTCATGGCTCGGGTCTTTTCACCCGTGGGCAGACGCAGGTTCTTTCGGTTCTGACGCTCGGTATGCTCAATGAGTGGCAGCGTTTCGACACCATCGACCCCGCTCCAGGCAAGCGCTACATACATCACTACAACTTCCCGCCTTACTGCACCGGTGAGACCGGGCGTATGATCGGACCCAAGCGTCGTGAGATCGGTCACGGAGCCCTCGCGGAACGTGCACTCCTTCCGGTTATCCCGAACGAAGATGAATTCCCCTATACGATCCGTATCGTGTCAGAAGTCACCGAGTCGAACGGCTCGAGCTCCATGGGTTCGGCTTGCGGATCCACACTCGCTTTGATGGACGCAGGCGTTCCTATCAAGCGTCCTGTATCCGGTATCGCAATGGGACTTATCAAAGAGGGCGATGATATCGCCATTCTCTCCGATATCCAAGGTCTCGAAGACTTTTTGGGCGATATGGACTTCAAGGTCTGCGGTACCGAACGTGGTATCACCGCAATGCAGATGGATAACAAAGCCAAAGGCCTTTCGGTCGATATCCTCGCCCGTGCCTTGGCTCAGGCCAAAGAAGGTCGTGCGTTCATCCTCGGCAAGATGATGGAGTCCATCTCCACTCCCCGTGAAGAATTGAGCGA
>JAAXUU010000341.1 GCA_013335845.1 Actinomycetota bacterium | reverse complement strand
CACGCCACCGCCGGTGAATTGAGGTGAACGCGTCGAACCCTGGCGAGCACGACCGGTGCCCTTCTGCTTGAACGGCTTCTTACCGCCACCGCTTACCAGACCACGGGTTTTCGTTGCATGGGTTCCGGCACGACGAGCCGCTTGTTGGCTACGTACCACCTCGTGCATTACGGGAATATTCGGCTCGATGCCGAACACGCTATCGGAAAGATCGGCAGTGCCGAGGTTCTTCCCTTTCGCGTCTTTTATATCGATAGTAGACATAATTCAATCTCCTCTTATGCCATGCGAACGGTAAGCAAAGCACCCTTACCGCCGGGGACAGCGCCCTTGACGATGATCAGATTCTGGTCGGCGTCAATCGAGACGACCTCAAGATTGCGGACCGTCACGCGCTCTGAGCCCATGTGACCCGGAAGGTGGAGACCTTTGAACACGCGAGAAGGTGTAGCGCACTGACCGATTGAACCGGGAGCGCGGTGGAAGTGAGAACCGTGTCCACCAGGACCACCCTTCATGTTGTAACGCTTCATAACACCAGCGAAACCTTTACCTTTAGAAATACCGCTGACATCGACGAGTTTGATCTCTGCGAATGCCTCGACGGTGACCTGGTCACCGGCGGTATACTGCGAAGCGTCTGCGACGCGTACTTCGCGCAGATACTTCATCGGAGCAACGCCAGCCTTGGCGAAGTGTCCTGCCATAGGCTTATTGACGTGCTTTTCCCTTATTTCTCCAAATCCGATTTGGACTGCCGCATACCCATCGGTCTCTTCGCTTTTGACTTGCGAAATCGTGCAGGGACCAGCTTGGATAACGGTAACGGGGATGAGACGATCGTCCTCGCTCCATACCTGGGTCATGCCCAGCTTGCGGCCAAGAATAGTATTGACCATGTTCCTACCTTTACTCCGGTGGTCTTGGGACCTTAGCTTGCGACCCTTTCGCAGCTCCCCAGCGGACCACATCCGAACTTGCTATACATGCAAGGAGCCGTGCAAAATGCACAGCTTTCCCAGTATGCACTACCTAGAGCTTAATCTCAATATCTACTCCGGCTGGAAGGTCGAGTCGCATAAGCGAATCGACTGTATTCGGCGTAGGCTCCAAGATATCGATAAGGCGCTTATGGGTGCGCATCTCGAATTGCTCACGACTGTCTTTGTTCACGTGCGGTGAGCGGATAACACAATACATGTTACGCTCGGTCGGCAACGGAATGGGACCCGAAACCTTGGCACCGGTCTTTTGAGCGGTATCCACTATAAGTTTCGTGGACTGGTCTACGATCTCGTGATCGTAACCCTTCAAGCGGATTCTAATCTTTTGGCTTGACAACTGACTCTAACCTCCGTTATATAGGGGTGGTTATCCACCTAGGTCCTAGCGTTACCGCCGACCTTGCTAACAATTTCCTCTGCGACACTCTTTGGTACAGGCTCATACGAGTTGAACTGCATGGAATATACCGCGCGTCCTTGTGTAGAGCTACGGAGGTCGGTGGCATAACCGAACATCTCCGACAAAGGAACATGGGCCCGAATGACCTTGGCGTTCCCGCGATCATCCATACCTTGGATCTGACCGCGACGCGAGGACAAGTTGCCCATGACGTCGCCCATGTAATTCTCGGGAGTTTCGACTTCAACCGACATCATCGGTTCGAGCAGAACAGGAGAACTCTTGCGAAGAGCTTCTTTGATTGCCATCGAACCGGCGATCTTGAATGCGGCTTCAGAAGAGTCGACTTCATGATACGAACCGTCGACGAGTTCGACTTTGATATCGACTACCGGATAGCCCGCGACAACTCCGCTCTGAATAGCTTCTTGGATACCTTTATCAATCGGATTGATGTACTCCTTGGGAATGACACCACCCACGGTTTTGTTGACGAATTCATATCCCTTGCCAGGCTCTTGAGGAATGAGGTTGATAACCGCATGACCGTACTGGCCACGACCACCGCTCTGGCGGACGAACTTGCCTTCGATATTCTTCGTCTCCTTGCCGGCTGTTTCGCGATACGCGACTTGCGGCTTACCGACGTTAGCCTCGACTTTGAATTCGCGCAAGAGGCGATCGACGATGATTTCAAGGTGAAGCTCACCCATACCGGCGATGATGGTTTGACCCGTCTCATGGTTTGTTGACACACGGAAAGTCGGATCTTCTTCGGCGAGCTTCGCAAGAGCCGTGCCCAATTTGTCCTGCTCGGCTTTGGTCTTCGGCTCGATAGCGATATCGATAACGGGATCGGGGAATACCATCGACTCCAAAAGAACCGGATCGCTGTCGGTCGAGCATAGCGTGTCACCCGTTGTGGTGTTCTTGAGACCGACCGCGGCGACGATGTCA
>JAAXUU010000094.1 GCA_013335845.1 Actinomycetota bacterium | reverse complement strand
TGCCATCATCGGAAGCGGATCTGAGCGCGATGCACTACTTGATGTAGTGCACAAAAGCTACCGCCCGAATCTAATCGTCGCGGCGAGTGAAGATGGAAAGGGTACGGATATCCCTCTTCTCGCCGAGCGCGAGATGCTTGATGGCCATGCGACTGCCTATGTTTGCCGGGCGTTCTCATGCGAACGCCCGGTTACAGACCCGCGTGACTTGGAAACGCTTATCGATGCAGGTATAACACACGTGTGATTTTTGTTGTTTGGCACGCTGAGGAGTGATGCTACATGGATGGAACGGAAGTCGAACTCATTGCTCCTTGCGGGATGAATTGCAGACTCTGCATGGCATACCAGCGAGAAAAACGGCGATGCAAAGGATGCCATGGATATGACGCATCGAAGATGCCGTCTTGCCTTCGATGCATCATCAGGAATTGTCCTACGATTACGAGCAACGAATCGGGCTTTTGTTATGAGTGCGAAAAGTACCCCTGTAAGAGACTAAAGCAACTCGATAAACGATACCGAACGAAGTATCACATGAGCATGCTGGAAAATTTAGAGAGCATAAAGAACTCCGGTATGGCTGCATTTTTGCAGGAGCAAAAGGAACGCTGGACATGCCCGACATGTAAGGACTATTTGAGTGTGCACCGCGACGCTTGTTTGACATGCGGGAATCTTCACATCAGTCCGTAATGCGCGCCTTCACTTCTCGAGTAGGACGACAGCGTCAACGAATAGGTCGTATTCGTTCTCCTCATCGAGGTCGAATATACGCACCTTCTCGATTTCGCCTTCGCCCCCGACGGAAACCAGTCGCGACTGGTAGAGGACTTTCACATCGGATCGTTTGATAGCGGTGGCCAGTTCCGGAGATAAGCCGAGTGTGTCGAGCTCAGTGAGGAAGATCACGCGTGGAGTTACCTTCGTGAGTTCGATCGCGAGAGATGCCGTTGCGTCACCACGATCGAGCACGAGCGTGCGTTTGTCGGTGAGTTCGTTGATGTCCTCAACCTTCTTATAGAGTCCACGCCCGAGATAATCATCCGCATTGTCTATCGTTGTCGCAAGGGGCACGGCACATGTCGGATGATCAGCTGATGTATCCTCTGCTGCGAGAGGCTCGAGTTTTATACCGGCACGCCAATTCTTGATCGCATCATGGAGAGCGTCGGCCGCGAGGTTCGAGCAGTGCATCTTTATCGGGGGGAGACCGCCAAGGGCATCGGCGACATCTGAACGTGTGACTTCCATTGCTTCGTCGAGTGTCATGCCTTTCACGAGTTCCGTCGTCATGGATGAGGTTGCAACCGCGGAACCGCAACCGAAGGTCTGGAACTTTATATCTACGATGCGGTCATCTGCAATGCGGAGGTACATCTCCATAAGGTCGCCGCAGACCGGGTTGCCGACACGTCCGATCGCGACATCGTCTCCTTCCAAGGTTCCGACGTTGCGAGGGTTGCGAAAGTGGTCGAGTGTCTCTTCGGTGTATTGGGTGGATTTCACGATATCCTCCTAGTTGACAGTATAAAGGGGAGATAACCGGCGAAGCCGAAGAACGATATCGGGCAGAACCTCCATTACGCGGTCGACATCTTCTTCCTTACTCCAGCGTCCGAACGTGAATTCGAGCGAACCATGAGCCTCTTCGTGGAGAAGACCGCAGGACAGCAACGTGTGCGATGGCTCAAGTGTTTTGGACGAGCAGGCCGAACCCGTGGATACGGCGATTCCTTCGTCACGTAAGGAGAGCAAGAGAGATTCACCCTCGATCCCTTCGAATCGGAAGTGTGCGTTATTGGGTACACGCTCTGTGGGGTGTCCATTGAGATGCGAGTCGGGAATGGTCGCGAGAACCGCTTCGATCAGCCGGTTGCGCATCGATGCAAGTCGTTTCGCCTCTGCGACCATTTCTGCTGTGGCTATATCTGCCGCCGCAGCCATACCGGCGATAAGCGCGAGAGGCTCGGTTCCGGAGCGCAAGCCCATCTCCTGGCCGCCACCCATGGTGATTGGTGCGAGTTTAACACCCTTGCGGATGTAGAGCGCTCCAAGACCTTGCGGCCCATAGATATCATTGCTTGAGAGTGTAAGCAAGTGGATTGCGGTGGTAGATATATCGATCGGAATCAATCCTTCGACCGCAACAGCGTCGACATGGAGCGCAGCTCCCGTACCTTCGAGTATGGCAGCGATTCGCTTGATATCCTGCACAGTCCCGATCTCACTCGATCCCCAGCCCACAGAAACGAGAATCGTATCATCGCTGATTCGCGAACGGATCTTCTCGGGGTTGATACGACCGAATTGATCGGGCGGGACCTTACTTATCCGAAAGCCGTTTTTCTCGAGAAATTTCGCGATATTGTGGATGGATATATGTTCGACCTCGGAGATGATGATGTGATTACCTGTGCGTTTGTTCTTGTTGGCGTATCCTATCAATGCGATGTTATTGGACTCCGTGGCTCCGGAAGTGAAGATGATCTCTTCGGGTGCCGCTCCGATGAAGCCGGCTACTCGAGCACGACATTGGTCGAGTACGGCAGTTGCCCGGTCACCGGGGGCATGGAGTGACGCGGGATTGCCGAACCGCTCAGTGAAATACGGGGTCATCTCCTCAACAACACGAGGGTCGACGGGCTTCGCCGACTGGTAGTCGATATAGTATTCTTTCATAATCGGCACTTTTCCTAGAACCACATGGTTGCGCCGGAGTCGAGTGCAAGATCGTTGAGCGTAGCGGCACCGACGATCTTCGTGCCTTCGATGAGCTCGACGGTGTCCCAGCCGAGCATCTGTTTCGAAGCTTCACAGACGAGAACGGGAATGCCCATATCTATGGTCTTCCTCAACATTTCTGCGACACTCGGGAATGACCCTAGTTTCATTTCCTCGGCGGCTCCGGGCTTTAGGACGGTCAGTCCCATGCCGAGATAATACACGGTCGGATTCAAATCCATTGCCTTGGCTGTTTGGGCGAGCACGAGCGGTGAGTATTGACGCTCGGGTTCATTACTCGTCTGCACATACAGAATCGCCTTCTCGTCTTTCATCACAAACCTCCTACTTTCCTTTACGGATAAGAAAACGCATTGAGTCGTCTGATTCTTCGAAATCAACGACTTCGTGACCGGTACGTTTTGCGAATCGGGTTAGGTCCTCCTCGGCAGCAGGGTCATCTGCGAGGACCTCGAGGAGCTCGCCCGGTTCCAGTGAGTCGATAGCTTCGCGTGTTTGAAAGAGTGGTTCCGGACAGAAAAGTCCGATGCAGTCGAGCGTCTTGGCGATTGGTTCATGAGAATTCATACTTCACCTCGCACGAGTCGAGTTTATATGTGATATGAGTATAGCAAACTGCAAGCAGTATATGTGTGATATTGATACCGTGACGTTGGATACTGGCGCAACATTCGGCACTATTCGCATCGCTATTTCATATAGACTTTTTGAAGAAACCTACTGAACTACGAGTGTTACGATGCGAACCCCGCATAAACCGGTTTATGAGTAACAAGTGTATTCCAAATCAACATATCGATACGATAGTGCTGTATGTTTAAAAACTGAACAATGCTGCAAAGTGCTCACATTTTCAACTGGATATCTACCAAATGAAACGCGTAGTGACCGGCAAAGGAGAACTTATATGATAGCGATTGTCGATCGAGGCGAATGTATAGGATGCAGATTATGCGAAGAAATCTGCCCCGACGTGTTCGTCCTGGACAGCGAAGGCATATCCACGGTGATTGTAGATGAACTACCGTTTGAATTCGAGGAATGCGCGCATGAAGCAGAAGAGCGATGCCCGTCCAGTGCGATAACCCTTGAATAAGTAATCGCCTGAGGTTCCGGGGGCACCATAGTCTATTCGACCACGGATTGTTAAGGGGTGCGACGATGTCTGAAATCGAAGAGTTGCAAGCTCGATGTATCTGCCCTATGTGTCCTTCATTTGTGAAGTGCGACGAACCGATAGCCTATTGTCTCCCGGATATTAAAACCAGTACCTGTATAGCGTCAAAATCCGGATGCATTTGCCCCGGCTGTCCCGTCTATGAACAGCTGAAACTTGACCGGGATTACTACTGTATCTCAAAACTATAGTTTCGATTGCGTCAAGGGGGTAGGACATCATGGATGTTCATGAAGCCGATGTATTGGTCGTAGGAAGCGGCGCTGCTGCATTTTCTGCCGCGATTGCCGCCAAACAACAGGGTGCTGAAGTCATCATGCTCGAAAAAGCGCCACTCATAGGAGGTACTACTCTGCGTTCGGGTGGGGGCTACTGGATTCCCGACAATCGTTTTCAGCGGGAGTTAGGAATCGCGGATGAGAAGGATGACGCGATTCGCTATATGGCTCGCTACTCGTTTCCCCATCTCTATAATCCCGAAGCACTTCGCCTGGGGCTACCGGAGCATGAGTATTCACTGCTCGATACGTATGTCGACACGGCGTCGAAGGCAGTGGATTTTCTGGAAGATTGCGGAGCGGTGCATAGCATCCAAGAGATAAATTGGACAGGCAGTCCCCAGGTGGATTATATGGACCACCTTCCCGAGAATAAAGGTATACGAGGAAGGGTCCTCTACTCGAAGGACAAAGACGGGAAGATGTCATATGGCGGCGAGTTGGTCCGTCAGTTGAAATTATGGGCGACAACCAATGGAATCACGATGCTCACCGATCACCGCGTAACGGATATCGTTGAGAACGACCTCAAACAGGTCGTGGGGCTGAAGGTTCTTGTGAATGGCGATAAGGTCGAGTATTTTCACTCTCGTAAGGCGGTTGTATTCGGTAGCGGAGGCTTTACCCATAATCCTGAGCTGATGTTGCATTTCCAGCGCGGGCCACACTTCGGTGGTTGCGCCGCACCCACCAACACAGGTGATTTTATCAGGATGGCCGGTTTGATCGGGGCGAAACTGGGGAACATGGCCAATGCGTTCCGTGCTGAAATCGTTGTGGAACAAGCTCTCGCCAATCCCGAAGGTGTGCACAACGTTTTCTATATTCCCGGCGACAGTGTGATCGAGGTCAATCGTTACGGACACCGCATTATGGACGAGAAGCGGAATTACAGCGATCGCACGATGACTCATTTCGTTTGGGACCCCCAACGTGCCGAGTGGACCAATATGTTGGTGTTCATGATTTTCGATCGCAGAACAGCGTCCTTATGGCAGGGCTACCCACCATATCCGGTCGAAGGGACACCGGCGGATCATAGTATCACCGCTGATTCATGGAGTGCGTTAGCTAAGGGTATTTCAAAACGGCTCGAGGAATTATCGGCGCATACCGGAGGCTTCACGATAGATGCCGGGTTCGAAGAGAACTTGGTGAAGACCGTGGCGCGCTTCAATGAATTCGCGCGAACCGGAAAGGACCTTGATTTCAGCCGAGGGGATTTTGCATACGATCGGGAATGGACGACTTTCCCTCCGACGGTTCCCGGCACACAATGGCCTCCTCAGGGGAGCGAGAACTATACGATGTTCCCTCTGAGTGACGAGGGTCCGTATTATGCGATTATCTTAGGGGCAGGTACTCTGGATACCAATGGTGGTCCGGTGATAAATAACCGTTCGCAAGTGTTGGATTGCGACGATAAAGTCATACCAGGCCTATACGGTGCAGGTAATTGCATCGCATCGCCTACCGCGAACGCCTACTGGGGTGCAGGCAGCACGATAGGTCCGGCATTGACATTCGGTCACATCGCCGGCTTGAATGCGGCAGCAGAACCGGAGAAAGAGGGGTGGGCGCAATAAAGCGTACCCTTCAAGCGCATCACTCAATCGCATCACTCAATCGGATAGCGAAATCGGACTGCTCAAAAAATGCACAAAGATCAAGCGACGGTTGCCGGATCTTTCGTTCAGTGCTTGAAGAGTGAGCGAGTGAGTGAGATTCCCGTGATACCGAGTTCGATCATTGCGAGAATATAGATTACAAGCGAACCTAGTGTCAGCATCCAAGGCCATCCCACTGCTTCGGTTTCGCCGGTAGCAAGACCTGTAACCACGGGGAGTACCGTCAGCCCAAGGAAGAATGCTATGAGTAGGACGGCTAATCCCCAGAAAATCATTTTTTTATGTGAGTTGGCACGTATGCATGCCCAAAGAAGCAGGATGCCCCCGATAAGCGCAGCGGGGAAAAGCTCCGCAGGCATAAGATAGTCGATAAGGAATGACTGCCCGCCGCTCCTAGCGATGTGTAATCCAGAAAACACAAGTGTTGAGATAAGGGGG
>JAAXUU010000093.1 GCA_013335845.1 Actinomycetota bacterium | reverse complement strand
TACCGCGCTGTGGTTTTTCCTGAGCATTCCCTGCAAGGATAAGCCCCGAAGCTGTTTTCTCTTCAGCGGCATCCTGCTTGATGATCACTCTGTCTCCCAATGGCGTAAGCTTCATCTAACGTACCTTCCTTTCAAAGTCTCTACCTGCATGTGGCTTTATCGATAAGCCGCACATGTCACAAAAAAAGCTGGCACTCAAAACGCTTGAGTGCTAACAACGACAAATACTACGCACACAGCCATAATGCCGCAAGCCCTGTCACTGATTTGTCATATAAAATTTTCTATCAATGGATGACTCAGATTTTCGAGTGGAATCAGCGAGACGGGAACGGCGTACGCTGCAGCGAAAGAACGAAAAACACGTGCGCTACGTCCACCTTACAGTAAGGAATTCCGAACAAGGGAATTCCGACTAGGGGAATTCCTAATAAGCGACGTCGATCGACCCATGGGCCAGCGCATCGCAATCGAAGGACGAGAATCTGCCGGCATCGTAACGCGCGAGTCCGACAGCCGCGATCATACCGGCATTGTCGGTGCATGCGGAAAGGCTCGGCAGTGTAACTCTTACTCCCTGCTTCTCCATCTTAAGCCGAAGCGCATCGCGGAGAGCGGGATTCGCCGCAACTCCCCCACCGAGACAGAACTCCGAGGCACCGGTCTGCTTGACAGCGGTAAGCGCTTTCGCAACCTGGACATCGATGACCGCTTGCTGGAAGGATGCGGCGAGATCGCGTAGATCCAAAGCGCGTCCCGCCTCTTCTTCAGCTCGTATATAGGTGATGACTGCGGTCTTCAATCCCGAAAGTGAGAATTTCAAATCGCCGCTGTGCAACATGGCGCGGGGAAAATCGATCGCCCGAGGGTTACCATCCTTCGCCAATTTACTCAGGATCGGCCCACCGGGATAGCCGAGTCCCAACGCCTTCGCCACCTTATCGAAGGCCTCTCCAACGGCGTCATCGAGCGTCTCCCCGAGGATCTCATACTCCCCCCAAGCCTTCGCATGCACGAGCATGGTATGTCCCCCACTCACCAGCAGGGCGATCATAGGAGGTTCGATATCGGGGGTGATGAGCCGACTGGCATAGATATGCCCTTCGAGGTGGTCGACCTCGATCAACAACAAGTCGCACACCCATGCGAGCCCCTTCGCGAATGCGAGCCCCACCACCAGCGCACCGACAAGACCCGGCCGAGTCGTCACGGCAATCGCGTCGAGATCCCGGAAGTCGAGCTGGGGGTTCCCCAGATCGCGGCCGGCAACCAAAAGTGCCTCCTCGACCACGCCGACTATTGCCTCGGTGTGTTTGCGCGACGCGATCTCGGGCACGACTCCGCCGAAACGCGCATGGAAGTCGATCTGGCTCGCGAGTACATCGGAATGCAGGTTCCCGGCACCATCGATGAGGGCCGCGGCAGTCTCGTCACAAGAAGTCTCGATGGCAAGGATGAGAGGATGAACCTCAGAAGATGTGTCCACATGAACAACCGAGTCGCGCACCTCCATGCCCGCGACGGCAGCGCGTGTTCCGCCAGCCGCCCCCGCACGTCGAGCTCCGGTCGAACGCGCAAGGGGAAGATCACCGGACATTATGCAGGCATCGATTCCCCCGGGATAGTAATGAGGGCGGATACCCTCCTCCTCAAGGCCGAGTTTGGAATACAGGGCTTGCGCCGCCTTGTTATCCACGCGCACTTCAAGCGTGATACGGGTAGCTCCAAGATCCAAGGCGTCATGCGCGACGCGACGCACCAGTCGCTCGGCGATGCCTTCGTTCCGGCGTTCCGGAACAACGGCCACATCAAGGATGTGCACTGTGCCGTCGACCACCCAACCACCACAGCACGCGACGATTTCGCCACCTTCCGAGGCGACCCACCAGATGCGATCCTCTCGACCGAGTTCATCTTCCAGCATGCCTTCGCTCCATGCATCGCCGGATGCCCCGTCGATGAAAGCGGCACGCTCGACCGCGGCAACAGAAGGTACGTCCCTCCTCGAAAGAGGACGGAGGATCAGCCCGCCTATCGCGCGTTCGTCGGCGACTCCGCTTTTTGGCACGCTCTCACTCGCCGAACGCTTTCGCTCGTTTTCCTCGGCATCGGAAAGTCGTGTATAGAGAGGGAGCAAAGCACCGGCATCCCCACTATCAAGCATGTTCTTCTTCGATGCATCACAGAACGCGGCGACAAGCCCTTCCCCGCTGACGTGGTTCAAATCGTCTTCCGCAAGTGTGAGAAGGTCGGCCTTGCCGCACGCTTCGAATGCGGCGGCGAAGACGGCCCCGTACTTCTTGAGCCCATCGCCGCAGACCAGCATCGGGCCGGTGGCGTCTTCCGCCCACATCCTGCTTATCACATCGGGCTTCGCCACACTGTCGACAGTCTGGCGGACCGGCCCCTTCTCGGCCGAGCTATAGCGCACGGGATATACCTCCCCACGCATGGCGTCATCAACGACGCCGAAATCCCCTCTATACCCACTCGCGTGAACGCGCCACGCTATGGCATCGAGCGTCGATATTCCGTGTAGGGGAACATGAAGGCCTGTGGCTATTCCCTTCGCAGTCGCTATGCCAATGCGTACACCCGTGAACGATCCGGGTCCGCGGCCGCACGCCACACGATCGAGGGCGGATGCGGTCAAACCGCACGAAGCCATCAATGTATCTATGTTCGGGACAAGTTGTGTATTCGCGCGTCGAGGGGCGGGCTCGTCATGCGTTGCAAGCAGTTCATAGCCGCCATCATCATGCACGCGTGCAAGTGCGAGAGCGAGTTGTTCGGTCGAAGTATCGAGTGCCAAGATGATCATGCGTCTACCCCAGATGATTGTCCACCGAGTGCCGCTGCGCACTCCATGAGAAGATGTAAGGATCGTTCACCATGCGCTTCGATTTCGAAGGTTCGAGCCGCACTGCCTGTGATGATGATGGTAACCAGCAGATAGTCCACTGGCAGCAAAGCGGGAAATTTGTCACCCCACTCGATCAGGCTCACGCCCTCGTCTTCGATGATAGCGTAGTAATCGATCTGTTCCAATTCGTCTTCGAAATTCAGACGATACAGGTCGAAATGGTAGAACGGCAAGCGTCCGGAACGGTATTCCTGCACGATATTGAATGTCGGGCTGACGACCGCCTCCGTGACACCGAGACCTGCAGCCACCCCTTTCGCGAAGTTGGTTTTGCCGGCACCGAGGTCACCGCACAAAACCAAGCAAGTTCCGGGGACAGAAGCCGCACCGAATACCTGCCCAAGGGCGGCTGTTTCTTCTGGCGATGAGATATCAAACTTCATCGTGCTCAGAACCTTTCGAACGCTTTCCGTCATTCTCGACAAGCAGCGTCCCAAGCATTCGGAAATCCTGCCGCAGGAGATCCACTTTGGAGCGGTCATATATCGCCGCAGCCGGATGGAACATAGGAATGACCGCGAACCGCCCGGCTTGCAGCACATTACCGCGCATGTTGGTTATGCCGCATTCGGTCTTCAATATGAACTTCGTCGCAAAATTGCCGAGTGTCACCAAGTAGTCAGGGTGTATAGCGCGTACCTGTTCACGAAGATAAGGTGCGCACACCTCGATTTCGTTCACCTTGGGATCGCGATTCTGAGGAGGGCGGCATTTCAGGATATTGGCGATATATATCTCCTCGCGCTTGAGCCCCGCCTCGCCGAGAAGCTCATTCAAGAACTTGCCCGCAGCGCCCACGAAGGGCTCACCCTGGATGTCTTCGTTCTTTCCGGGAGCCTCCCCGATTATCATGACGCGGGCGTGAGGATCTCCGACACCGAACACGATGTTCGCGCGCCCCTCGCAAAGCTCACAGCGCCTACAGTCACCCAGATCCTCGCGTACTTCTTCAAGCGTCGTCACAACACGTCCTATACATAGATATGCGGAAGGCGCATACCGAAACTGCACGCAAGCTCGTAGTTAATGGTTCCCAACTCATCTGCCATCATATCGAGGGTCAGTTTATCACCGCCGTCTTCGCCGATGATAATAACCTCGTCACCCACAGTGATAGGAGGAAGGGGGTTCAAAAGACTTTTCTTGTAATCCACTTCTATCATCATTTGGTCCATGCAGATGGTTCCCACCTGTGGAACACGCCGGCCTCGGTAGAGAACATACATACGATCTGAGAGGAGGCGGCTCAAACCATCGCCGTAACCGATGGGGAGCGTGGCGATCTGGACATTGCCGGGACAACGATACTGCAAACCATAACTCACGCCTTCACCGACAAGCGGTTCCTTGACATGGGTGACACAGGCATGCACGCTCATGGCGGGCTTCAGATTGATCTTCCCATACGTCACCTTGCTTGGATGCAGTCCATAGAGCATGATACCCGGTCGTACCATATCGAAGTAGGTGGCCGGATAGCGTATCGTGCACGCCGAGTTCGCAGCATGTACGATACCCGGATCGATATCGGCGAGCTTCATAGCATCGATAAGCTCCTTGAATCTCGACAATTGGATTTTGAAATCCCAATCTTCGATTAGATCTGCAGTTGCGAAATGAGTATACGTCCCCTCATGCTTCAATCCACGATGGAATGAGATGGCGTTCAGGAATTCTATAGCTTCCGTATAGTGGATACCGATGCGGTTCATACCCGTATTGACTTTGAGATGATAGGGGGCGACCATCCCCGAAAGATCCGCCATCTCACCTAAGGTCAACGCGAAATCGATCGTGGTGATCGTCGGGGTGATATCATACTCCAGAAGATAAGGAATCGATGCGATCGGCGGCTCTCCAAGCAAGAGGATGGGTGCAGTGATACCTGCCTGTCGCAGCTCGATAGCCTCGTCGACAGTTGCCACCGCAAGACGGTCGGCTCCAGCAGCCAAGACCGTGCGCGCGACGAACACTGCTCCGTGCCCGTAGCCGTTCGCTTTCACCACGGCACAGATGAGGCGCTGGCGCCCTACCCGTTCGCGTATAGCGTACATGTTAGCTGTTATCGCCGACCCGTCGATTTCCAACCACGCGGAACGTGTATCCGGTCGCATGCTACTCATGTCTTCCTCCGTCTTTCATGATTCCTAAAACCGCCTCGCCGATATGTTCTAAGACATCCTCAGCTACCACACACATCTCACTTCGAACACGCGCCGCAGCGCGGCCTGCCATGCCGTGGATGCAAACCCCCAACGCAGCCGCCTCCAAGGGCTCGAGCCCTTGGGACAGAAGGGATGCGATCATTCCCGACAGTACATCACCGGTTCCGGCGCTAGCAAGCGCCGGCGTACCGAAATCGGATATGACCGCTTTTTTCTCATCGGCGATAATCGTTTTCGAACCTTTGAACACTACCACAGCCCCATAGGCTTGTGCAGCGGTTTTTGCCGCCGAGATACGCTCCGACAGTGATGATAGCCCTATAGAAACCTCTTCGCTTGTTTCGCCGAGAAGTCGCTCCATCTCTCCGGTGTGAGGTGTCAGAACCGTCACGTGTCGCTGCGCCGAACGGTTCCGCATAAGTGATGTATTACCGGCTATGAGAGTGAGTGCATCCGCGTCCAACAAAAGAGGTACGGCGCTGGCGCGCACGATGGTCTCGACGAATTTCTTCGTTGCTTCTGAAACGGTGATTCCACAGCCCACTGCACAGGCATCGAACCGAATGCCGGATCCGAAGATCTCTCGAGCCGCAGAGGCGGAGAATACTCCGTTCGCACTTGAGCATGCCAGAGTTGGAATGGAGACGATGTGACCTTGTACGAGCTGGGATATCGGTTCGGGGACCGCAAGTGTCACGTAACCGGCGCCACAGCGCGCAGCACCGCGCGCAAGTAGGATGGCAGCCCCCGGATACCGCGCCGAGCCGCCGATAGCAAGCAAGGTGCCGCGCGAATATTTATGCATCTCACACGATGGCAAAGGAAGTAATGCTGCATATTCGGCAAGGTCCCATTGCTCGACCGGGCCACAGGCTGCGAATTCGGGAGAGTCCAAAACGGTACGCATTTATTCGCCCGCCTCCATATCGCTTTTCGTTGTGTCGTTCGAAGCGAAATCCGCGCTATCCATCTCGTCCAGCAGACAACGGGCTTCTTTGAAGGCAATCGCGAGTTCTGCTCGAGGATCGCTTTGCTTATCGATCTTTGGGCGATTGTTCTCGGTGACCGCAACCGCACTCGCAACCCCCACCGTATGGGTGAACGAGAGGGAGAGGTGCAACTCGATCACGCCCTGTTCTTTCGCGATGTCAGCTGCGACACCGTGCAGAACCGGCATCGGCTTGCCGCCTTT
>JAAXUU010000092.1:733-6284 GCA_013335845.1 Actinomycetota bacterium | reverse complement strand
AGGGGTATCACCGATCTTCGCCGAAGCTATCGAGGAAACCTGTGTCATATCCAGATAGCGACGCGGATACGTCTGGAGCAGGTCGCGCACCGTATGGATACCCATATTCTCCAAGGCCCGCGCCCGGACACCGGATACGAAACGCAGTTTGTCAGCCGCCTCATCGAAAAACGCCGTTTGGGTGCAGCGAACCCCGTCTCGCATTCGATTACTCGACCGACATCACAATGGGATACAAGGGCTGTTCACCACGATGCCGATCGATTTCCAGATTCGGGTACGCATCTTCGATACGACTGATTATCTTGTCGAATTCCTCGTCAGATAGATCGCGCCCGGCCAAAATGGTGAGAGTTTCCATGTCGTCATCCATCAGCTTACCGATAAGACGCAACGTGACATCTTCGACGGATTTACCGACGACATCGATTGAGCCGTTGGCTATGCCGATGATATCGCCTTTCCAGATAGTCTTACCATCTGCCGCCTTCGCATGTTTGATAGCCTGTGTGATCTCGCCACTTTTGACGTTAGCTATCGCCTCGGTCATCGCATCGCAGTTCTCTTCCAATGACAGGTTGGAATCGGCGCAGAACATGGCGGCGAACGATTCGAGCACGCTTTTCGTATTCACGACCCCGACGGGTTTCGTCGATGCAGCCGCAGCGGCTTGTGCAGCCATGATGATATTCTTGTTGTTCGGAAGGATGATGACCTTCTCGGCATTCACCTTATCGACAGCATCGAGAAGGTCCTGGGTCGAGGGATTCATGGTCTGGCCACCGCTCACGATGTAGTCGACACCGAGGGATTCGAGGATTTCGACCATGCCGCTTCCCGAAGCGACGGCAACGAAACCGAGGGGCTTGGGAGGTTCTTTTTGTTCCTCCGTGATCTGCGCACTGCGGTCCTCGCTCTGAAGCCTCATGTTATGGATGTGAACCTCGGCCACCTGACCGCGTTCAGTCATATAGGAGAGTACCTCGCCGGGGGTGTTTGTATGGACGTGGACCTTGAAGTTGGGAACCTCGCCGACGATGAGGTCGCAATCACCCATCGTCTCAAGGAAAGCAGCCACTTCTTCCCGGTCGATCGTTTCACCGAAAACGAGGAACTCTGTGCAGTACAGAAAATCACTGCCTTCCCAGTCGTTTATCTGCTCGATGGCGACGAGGGGCTCCGGTCGCGAGAAGGTGCCGGCATCGGGGACGAATCCGCCGACTCCGGTTATCGCACCTACGAACGCCTCGATAAGTATGGCGAGACCGAATCCGCCCGCATCGACGACACCGTTCTCCTTGAGAACGGGAAGGAGCTCCGGGGTACGCTTGACGCTTGCAAACGACGCCTCAGAGACGAAATGCAGGGCGTCGAACAGCTCCATCCCATCATCGGCGGCTTGGGAAGCCGCTTCGGAAGCATCGCGGAACACAGTGAGAATCGTACCTTCGACGGGCTTGCGCACCGCTTGGAAAGAAACGTCGACACCCCGTGCCATAGCAGTCGCAATCACACGCGGCGTGAATTCCGTCGCACCTTCAAGACCCTCGCATATACCGCGGAGGATCTGGCTGGTGATCACACCTGAGTTTCCGCGCGCCCCCATGAGGGAGCCATGGGTTATGGCTTTCCGGACTTGAGCCAGTGATGCATCGAGGGGTAAAACGGATAACTCTTTCACAACCGTTTCAAGCGTAAGGGACATATTGGTGCCTGTGTCACCATCCGGAACAGGGAATACATTCAGGCGGTTGACTTCTTCCTTACGCACTTTCAAGGCCTCGGATGCAGTTGCGATACAGGCCAGATAATTGGGTGTTGTCATTGGTATTGGACTCCGGTTCTTGAAAATAATCTTTTGCCTCTGATTAATTGCGGACTTTCACATCTTGGACATGGACTTCGATGGAATCGATGGGTACCTGGGCATAGTTCTCAAGCACGAACGTAACCTGGTCGACGAGGTTTTTGGAAACGGTCGTCAGATTCGTACCATGTTCGATAACCACATAGAGGTCGATTTTGACACCGTTTTCCGCAGTTTCGACTTTGATACCACGGCGAAGGCGCTGTTTCGGTAATATTTTCGCTATACCATCGGACAATGTCGGAGCAGTCATGCCGACCACACCGTAGCTTTCCATAGCAGCATGCCCCGCGAGATCCGCAATCACCTCGTTGGTTATACTCAAGTTGCCGGGAACTATCTTTGTCATGTTATCCCTCCTGAGGATAGATGATAGTCTGTGTTCGATACAGTATATATCATTCTTTCGTCTACGTTTTGCGTTCCTCATGGAATTTGGTGGTCGGGATGATTGAATATAATTTTTCGTTGTGGTAAGGTTCATAGGCTTTTTTGATTTAATTGAGACTCGGTACTGATTACCGTTCATGTAAGGGAGCAAGAGAAATGTCGAAGGTATGTTCTGTTTGTGGCAAGCACCCATCCGCCGGACGTAACGTTAGCCACTCGCACCGCGTTACGAACCGCACGTTCAGCCCGAATATCCAAAAAGTGACCATTGTAAAAGATGGCCATGCGCAAAAAGCCAACATCTGCACCAAGTGCATGAAGGCCGGCAAAGTAGAGCGCGCTTAGTCGTTTCCACAGGTTCCGCAACGTAAACGGGAGCATATGCGCTCCCGTTTTTTATAGTTGTACCGCTACACAGGGGCTCCTAGAAGCCCCTGTGTCTAATTATTGTATCGGAGAACGAATGCCGAAAGAAAACGAGATCAGTATACGCTTCGCTGTGCGTGATGACATCGCAACGATACTCGGGTTCATCGAGGAACTCGCTGCATACGAGAAGATGAGCGACCAGGTCATCGCCGATAAAGACACCTTGGCCGAATGGATTTTCGACAAGGGGAAAGCGCAGGTTCTCCTCGCGGACTTGAATGATGAGACAGTCGGAATGGCACTCTTCTTCAACAACTTCTCGACGTTCCTCGGACGCGCCGGTATATACCTTGAGGATCTCTACGTCCAACCCCATGCGCGAGGTAAGGGGCTCGGCAAGTCACTTCTCGCCAAACTGGCAAGCATCTGCGTAGAAGAGGGGTATGGGCGTCTCGAATGGGCATGTCTCGACTGGAACAAACCCAGTATCGATTTCTATCTATCACTCGGGGCACAGCAGATGGACGAATGGACCGACTACCGCCTATGCGGCGACGCCATCTCCCAGCTTGCCGCCGAATATCATACTGATTCCAATTCCGATCGCTTCTGATCCAGCTCGTGCTGCAATAAGGCAAGTTCACGCTGCTTCTGTGCGAGCTTGCGCTGGCCGCGAGAGACGACCACCACAATCACCCCCGCATCGGCTATAACCGTCGCGTCGTCGGAAATCATGACATTCGAGATCCCCAAACCATCCAACGGAGCTATCTCTTTATAATCGAGTGGCCACTGCACACCTTTTTCCGTCACCGTCGCAGGGCCTACCGGAGCCAAAACGCTGAATGTGTCACCGATACTGAGACCCAAAGCGGCGAGTTCCACGCTTGCGCGCGGCCCCTGGGCACCAAGGATACAGACGATCTCGTTCTCGTCCACCAGGAGCGGGTGCAGGTCGCTCGACGCTATCATCGTGCCCATGACACCCATCACATGGTCGAGCCTCCCTGCGGTGCAGGCTGAAAGCACGATATGCGAAGCGCCGGATTGGCGTGCGATGAACAACGCGAACCTGAGATCGGTGAAATCCTTGTCCTGCGGAACCGTATGCCATTCAGCTCCGCAGGAACGTGCGAATTCGCGGGCTTCTTCGGATATCGAGTCGAAGTCACCCGCGATGTGGGAGAAAGGAATACCGGCCCTAGCGAGATGGTCTGCTCCGGAATCGGCCGCCACGATGAGGGTCGCCTTCTCACTCAGTCTTCGCAGTAATTCCACGGGAGGACCGTAAGGAGACCCCGCAACGATGAGTGCGTACTGATCAGGAAGTGTGATTCTCCTCCACGGCATACGTATCTTCCTTTCCATCGTCTCCGGAAACCGGCACAGCGCGTTGCAATGCAGGTAAAACCAGCAACGCAAGCACTAAGGTAATGATAAGCGATGGGACGAGATATGTCGCGTTATATCCAAGAGAATACACCCAGACATTCATGTCTCCTGCATAGCTTGCAAAGAATATGACACCGGATAGCGTATGACAGATGAAGCGCAACAGGCCACCGACCACTATGGCGATCGAGGCGATGAGACTCGCTTTCCCGAAGTCACGGGCATGCATCTGCTTCAGGTATAGCGCTGAGAACAAGCCCACGCCCAGACCGAGAACGAGGTAGGGTAAGGGGTAATCCAGGAGTACCTGGGCCCAGTGCAGGATATAGGCCTTCCCCATTATCAGGTCGAGACTTCCGTATAAAGCACCGCATATAGCTCCTGGGATCGGACCGCGACGAAGAGCAAGGACCAGAACCGGTAACATCGCAAGTGAGATACTTCCTCCTGCGATGTTTATCGGCAAGGTGATCTGCCAGAGCCCGAGTACTGCCGCAAGTGCAGTGGCAAGGGCTATCTCCGCAATGATAAGGACTTTCTTGTTTCGCATTGTCTTCTCCTCGTTTTCGAGGGAAGCCGGTAAAAACTGATGAGAAACGGAAAAACTCTCCCGCTTTGCTTGCGCCGCATTACCGGCACAGTCTTCTCGGTCGCGCATGAATGCGCCTCTCAGCCGTTACTACAGCTCCCGATTGGGTTGTCTACAGTTGGAGATGATACGCATCGGGCGCCCTCGCGTAAAGATGGAATATGGCGGGATGTCCGGGATTGCTGTGCAGGTGGATTCATGGTAACGGGTGGATTCATACCGGATCGCAAGGTTACGATGGCCGAGGATGGTTACTCCCCTTCTTCGTTCCCGTCGAGAATCGGACCCTGGGTTGTGAACGTGATACCCTCACCTGATGTTGAGGCTACGATCGTCTTATCGTTATCAGTACGGAAGACCGCCTCGACATCGGCATCTTCGAGACGATCGAGTACCTTATCCTTAGGATACCCGTAATCATTGTTCCTGCCGACTTCGATTACCGCGTAGCGAGGCGTGACCACGTCAAGGAACTGCCAGTATGACGCATCCTTGCTTCCATGATGCCCGACCTTCAGTACGTCGACATCGAGATCCGCAGAACCATCGATGAGTGCGAATTCAACGGCGTTCTCGGCATCGCCCATAAGAAGGAAGGAGTCATCGCCCACATCGATGCGCACTACGATTGAGGCATCATTCAGTTCACTGCTGCCATTATCGTCATAACTACTCTGCGATGATGCCGCGAGACTATCCCCGTTGGTTAGAATCGTGACTTTCGCGTCTCCCAGCGCGAAACTCTCCCCCGCTACCGGTACGCGGGTGGGTATCGATTGCAGAACAAGGGATTCGGTCAGGTCATGATACGTTTCCGTGTCCGCTGCGGCCGAGGATATCAGAGCCTCGGTGACGTCCAACGAACACAAAACAGAGAGAAGCCCGCCGATATGATCCTCGTGGGGATGCGTTGCTACCACTACATCGAGGGTCGTGAAACCACA
>JAAXUU010000092.1:0-723 GCA_013335845.1 Actinomycetota bacterium | reverse complement strand
GATATAGTCGACCAAGGCGTCGCCGTCTTCGGAGTTGCCGCCGTCCACGAGCATCGCGTGATCACCACTTGTGACGAATATGGCATCCCCCTGGCCGACATCCAGGAAATGTACCTGCGTCACATCCGACCGGTAGGAAACATTCCCCTCCGACGATTCGATGACTGCCGCACCGCTACCATTCGTCACAGACTCCTGCCCTAGGATATCGCTCAGAAAACCGGAGGCGGAATCGGCGGAACTTCGATAGGCGGAACAACCGAGGGAGCATAGAAAGAGCAGCAGTGCGACGATCGCGAGTGCTGCTCTTTTAGAATGTCGATACGTGTGGATCACGATTTGAAGCGGATAGTCCCGTTATCGCCACGACGGATGGTCTTGATGAAACGAACCGTTTTATCGGCTGCGTTCATGACGACAGAACTCGTGGTTATGCTTCCGCCGACATGCGAGACACCTTGTACCATCTCACCGTTCGTGACACCGCACGCGATGAATGCGGCATCGGGGCTTCGGACGAGCATATCCATGGTGAGTACGCCATCGAGGTCGACTTCTGCAGTGAGAGATGCGCGCTCACGCTCTTCGTCGCTTCGAAACTGGAAACGACCCATGAACTCTCCGCCGATCGCTTTAAGACCGGTGCATGCCAAAACACCTTCAGGGGCCCCACCGGCACCCATGTACAGATCGATACCCGTCCCCGGGACCGCAGTCGCTATC
>JAAXUU010000004.1:831-18711 GCA_013335845.1 Actinomycetota bacterium | reverse complement strand
CCTTACGACGAAGGCGATGCTTTGCATCTCGAATCCCGGTAACACGGGCGACGGACACAAGATGGGCGTGGCTGTTGGGGCCGCACTTTCATGCATGGGCGGAACGATGAACACGCCTATCAACACCCAAATCGGCCGTGACCCCAGTGGTAACCTCGGCGAGGCGATTCCGGGAATCGGCATCAACATCTACGGGCAGCGTTTCTGTAATGAGTGGACGACCTACGCCTACTATATGTATAAGAGCTATCAGCAGGATTCCCACAATACGTGGATAGTCTTCGACCAGACTGTATTCAGCATGGGCGCAGCTGCTTTGGGTGTCGATTCGGGTGTCGATTCAGGCGACGATAGCGACGCTGTCAAGGCGATGATCGAATCCGGCGCTTTAGTAAGAGGCGAGACCATTCAAGAGCTCGCCGAGAAGATCGGTGTCAACGCAGCCGGTCTCGAGGCTACATTGGCTAAATGGAACTTGGACATGACCACCTCCGGTGTCGATACCATGTTCGGTAAATCAGCCGGCCTTTCTCCGATCAACACCGCTCCCTTCTATGCTGCTGCAGACTTGAGTGCCAACCTCGGCACCTTGGGCGGATTGAAGATCAACGCGGATGCACAGGTCATCGACTGGGCCGGAGAGCCGATCGCCCGTTTGTATGCCGGTGGAATGACATCCGGCGGCTGGGTTGGCCAATGGTATCCGGAAAGCGGAACGGCTGTCATGGGCACGGTTCATTGGGGACGCAAAGCGGGACGTCACGCTGCTTCTCTCGAGGCGTGGGCATAAGAAGCAAGCTGCGCGCCACAGCTACGCGCGTAAGCACCTAACCGTACATGTGTGCTGCGTGCGAGTGGGTAAGTCGATACGTACGATCAAGCGTAAGTTCAAACATATGTTCAAACATACGCTCAAACGTAAGGGGCCGATCGAATCGGTCCCTTACTTGTCTTCAGTGACGGCATCGATCAGGTCGAGTAGCTCCTGCTGGGAATGCACATACATTTTCTTGTAGATATTCTTGATGTGGGTGCGTGCAGTGTCGTGAGAAATATAGAGCTGCTCGCTGACGTACTGGGCGTTTCTTCCGCGTGCGAGGTATGAGAGGATTTCCCGTTCCCGTTTCGAAAGGTTGTAGGTAGCTGCTACCTTTTCGAGTTTGGGTAAGAGGGTGTCCGTGCCCTCTTCGGTTTCGGCACGGTTTTCGATCACCTTCGAATAGTAGGGGAACGAGATCAGCGCGGTTAACATGAAGCCGTAAATCGCGACCAGCGACGTGACGAAGCTGAAGTTGCTTGGAATCAAGAGCAGTATCTGGCTGCCGAACAATCCACCCAGAAACTCCGTGCCGGCCAATATCGCGGTGATACCGGCGTATGCTTGAACGATCTCGAGACCGAAATGCTTGGCCGTTTTCCCATACATAGCCCAAACCAGGAAATAAAAGTAGTTGTAGCCGAGCATATACACCAATTGGACGACGGCTGTTTTCTCGGGCAAGAGGGGCATCAAGACGAATGCGATTGCGAGAATCGAGAACGCATAGGGCAATGCGACTTTTATACCCTTTCCTTTTTGGAAAAGGAAAGCGGTTAAGAATAACGATACTGCCGCAATCGCGAAGGCGGCGATATTGATGAAATCGTCGGTTTGAGAATTCGGTGTGATGAGTCGCTGCATCAGCCCATAGGATAACCCTGCTATCGCCAAGGGTAGGAGTATTTTTATCGGGACGCGTTTGGCGCCGGTCTTGGGTGCGATTTGGTACTCCGTAAAGACCGTCTCGTGCTTCGTCTTCCGGAACAGGAATGCGCTCGCCAAGGGAAGCAGGCTTGTCACGCCGATAAAAACCACGCCGGCGATAATCGTCGTCATAGCGTCGATTACGACCGCGAACAAAATCGATAGCGCGACCACGATGAGGACTTGTTTCGGGTCTTTGTTCCCGATCCGGCATCCCCATAAGACGAACAGGTAGCCATACCCAAGTCCGACGGCCAACGCTAGAATCCAGTAGGCCCAAGGACCCAAATGAAAGTTGGCACCATAGAGCAGCAGGAACGTTCCCAGCGCCGTTACCAGGGCCGAAATCCATGCAAGCTCTATCCGCATGAATGCTACGGCTTTTCTTGAGAAGTAGATGATGACGAGGGCGATCAGCGCTTCGCTGGCTGATATGAGTCCATACAGAAAGATGGCGTCGAGACCTGACAGCGTGAAAACCGAAGAGGCCTGTGAACTCCAGAATCCGAGGAATATCCAAGAGAGAAGGCAGCCGAAGCCGATCCAGATGGAACTGTCTTTTGTTATATGGTTTGCTAACTGCCAAAAAACAGTCCCTTTGACCGGACGGTTCACAACATACACCTCGATGCATCGAAATTCGGGAGACAAACCTGATAGAAGAATAGTTTACCTTGAGAGTGGCATCTGTGTGGCGAAAAATCGAAACTGTTTAGAAAGGTGCGACGCAGTGATTTGTAAAGGCGAACTCCCGTTTTACTCACTCGAGCCGCTTCACTCATTCGAAACCGATGAGCTTCTGCAGTTCTTCTTTGCTATGGATCGAGAGTTTACGATAGAGTTGTTTCGTGTGGAAGCTTATCGTGTTCTCTGAAAGGAAGAGCTTCTCGGCAATCTGCTTCTTGCTCTGCCCTTTGCAAAGCAGCTTCATGACTTCGGTCTCCCGGTCGGTGAGCTCATAGCGCCCCTTGATCTCATCGCATTTCGTGTCGATGGAAACCGATTCGATGATTTCGACTTTACGGTTATCGTTCCTACCTTGCAGAAGCTGGGTCATTCGGGCGAAGCTATCCATCATCAGAAGGAAGATGCAAGCCATCACGAAGTAGACGATATTCTCGGAAAGTCCGTCGAAGAATCTTTGGAAGAACGGCTGGCTGTAGACGAACAATCCCAAGGTCATCGCAAGCTCGTATAGAGCTCTCCCGACGCCGAAGACGACGCAGGGATGCGCATCGGTTTCATAGACGAAGCGGAAGAGCATGACATAGAGCAGTGTCGTTACGAAGTTACGCGCCGTCAGGATGAGCGCGGGCGCGACGATACTCACCGCATCGCCGAAGAACACGGCAACCAGCAAGATGAAAACCAGCAGGAGGATTGTCGTCCGTAGTGTTGTTGCGCCCTTCGGGGTACGGTGATGCTTGTTGAACCAGATGAGTAGCAGGAGGGGGAAGATGATGCGCAGTACATGACCTACGACCAGGATGACCGTGGCATTGTGCCAGTCGGTGACTCCATAATGCATGAGCCCGAAGAGTAAACCGTAGATGACGATTCCCGCGAGTAAGCCTTTGTTTGCAACCAAATGTAAGGTGTCACCCATGAACAGGCTCTTGAGTTCGCCGGCCTTGCTTTTCCATGTTGCGGGCTCCACGATATACCGCGATGCGTTCCAACAGCAGACAAGTGTTATGAATGGTAGGAGGCCGATCAGTACGAGTGTGATTGGTCTCGATATCTCCATGAGCATGACAAGCATGAATCGGATGCCCGCAGACAACATGAAGGCGATAAGGGTGTAATTGATTGCATCGGTCGACTCGAACGTGCAGAAGATCTTGAAGAGTTTCGAGAAACAATGACCCACTGCGACGCCGCTCAGAAAAGCGATAGCTACGAGGGCGGCTTCGTTCGTAAAGGCGGGGATGAGGCTCCGTAGGGGCACGGCGCACATGAAAACGACCGCTAGGCAGTCGAGGAGTTTCGAGTCTGCCGTGCCAAGATTTCGTGAGTACAGATAGGCGATGAGCAGCAACCCGACGCCGAAACCGAGATGGTGGTACATATAGAAGGGCTCAGGGCTGAGCAGTATCGAGTAAACCCACGCGAGAGAGCACGTCAATCCCAGCAGCGGGAGTATGCTCTGCGGCGAAAAGAGATTGCGGATACGAACAGACAAAATTCTCCCCTTGATTGTCTTTCAGGCAAGCCCCTATTATACGCGAATTGTCTGGAGAAAGAAGAAAACCCTCCTACCCGAATCAGGTAGTACTACGTGGAAAGCCTAAACTACGCGTTCCGGGGGAGTCTGATGATACACCACTACCTGCTTCGCGTGGCGACGCGACATCCCCTTGCTTCTTATGATATCGAGTGTCGATCCCGACCGGGACTGACGTTCGAGTATCGAAAGGAGCTGGGAATGAAAGAACTATCAAGAAGGGGATTCCTAAGGGGTGCAGGTCTTGTAGCGGGTACCGCCGCCGTAGCGAGTCTCGCGGGGTGCTCCTCGGGCGCAGACGAATCATGGATGCCCGAGTGGACCGAAGAAGCAGACTTGATCGTCGTCGGTTACGGCGGAGCCGGAGCTCTCGCTGCGATCGCCGGCGTACACGAGGGCGCATCCGTTATCGTCCTCGAGAAGTCGGTCGAGCGCGATGGAGGCAGCACGGGTTGCTCCGGTGGGCACCTTCATTCGTGCGTAGGAGTCGACATCGACGAGTGGACCGGAACTGTCATGCATGGTGCCTTCGGTGGTATGGACGAAGCGATCGTTCCCGATTACCTCGCGCATTTCAATGAGACACCCGAGTGGATGGAAGCGTATGGCGTCGCTATAGACTGGGTCGATGAAGGCAACGATGGTCACAAGCGTCCGCTCGCCTATCAGGGCGGATATGTTTCCGGGCGCGATGGTATCGTCGGCATGTATCTCTTCGAAGAGATCGAAGCTCGCTCGGAAGAATACGGCGTCGATGTACGTACCGCCACGCCTGCCAAGAAGCTTATCCAGAATCCCCTCACCAAAGAGGTCATCGGTGTCCAAGCTGAAACCGCCGATGGTCAGACGCTCTACTTCAAGGCCAAGAAAGCCGTGATCCTTGCGTGTGGTGGCTACGAGAACAACACATGGTATCAGTTCAATTACAACCAGCCGGGCGTTCGTATCTTCCCCTGGGGTACGCCGAACAACACCGGTGATGGTATCGCCATGGCGGGAAATATCGGTGCGGAAATCTGGCATATGCACGCGCTCGAGCTTGCTTCGCTCTGCTTCAAACTTCCATCTGAGCTTGCGGACTGCTCTATCGCGACAGATGCAACCGCCGGTATCACACCTTACAACTACGTTATCGTCGACTATAACGGCAAGCGTTTCATGAAAGAAGATACCACGGGAGCTCACGATATGAGCCACCAGAATGGATTCGACTTCGATTCCAAGGCATGTGATTACAAGCATCTTCCTATGTTCCTCGTGTTCGACCAGGCGTTTTTCGATGCCAAACCTCTGTGGACCGGTTCCGGTCGCGAGGGCATCATCAACACCTATGCCGGCGTTTGGAATTATCGTCACCCGGAGGATCTGCGCCTTGATTGGGGACCTGATAATACGAAAGCGGTCGAGCAGGGTTGGATCTTCAAGGGCGAGACGGTCGAAGAACTTGCTGCGAATATCAAGGCGAGACGTCCCTGCGGTACTGCTTCTGAGGATATCAACGGCATCGACGCGGCAGCTCTCGCGACAACCATCGAGACATTCAACTCGTATGTCGACGCCGGTGCCGATGCCGCCTACAAGCGTGATCCCGCACACATGGCTAAGATCGGTGCAGGTCCTTATTATGCGATCGAGCTCGCGTACTCCAGCATCAACACCCAAGGTGGACCGCGTCGCAATGCAAATTGCCAGACCGTCGACACCTTTGGAGAGGTGATCCCTCGCTTGTACAACGCGGGTGAATGCGGCTCATTCAACAGCTTCGTGTATACCATCGGCAACATCCTCGAGGCCGTCACCACCGGTCGTGTCGCAGCGCAGCATGCGATTACGCTTGCAGCTTGGGATGAGAAGAAATGAGTCCGATGCTTCTGAAGGGAATGGATATGAAACTACGTAGGATATTCCCCTTTTTATTGGTGGGGATCCTAGCGCTCGGTTTGGTGGGATGTGGAGACAAGACCTCTACAGAGGAAACCGCCGAAACGCAACCGACGGCTGAAGCGCAAACTGTGGCTGAAGAGGCGGCTCCTGCTGCCGAGGAGAAAACCCTGAGCGCGGCAGATGAAAAAGCGCTTGCCGATGGGTTCACCTGCAAATATATCAGCTCCTACTACACCAACCTGTACGACGCGATGTATCAGGCGAACAACAACGCAGGAGGAACCATCACGTTATTGGCTGATACGGTCGATACCGAAACCGGTGATATCCCAACCGTCAAGTTCAGAACGACCATAATCATCGCAAGCAGCGAAGGCAATAGCTTCCGTGTGTACCGTGCCGACGGTCAAACAGGGGAGATGCTCATCATGACGGATGGCTTCGTGACTCTGAAGAATTGCACATTCGACGGGTCGAGCACCTCGCCCACGACTGCTCCGGCAATCAGGGTTTCCGATTGGGCTCGCCAGACGTTCGGCAAGGGTTTCACGCTTGTGAACTGCGATAGCGATGGGAGCGGTGCTTCATCCGCAGCCCTTGCTGCCTCCGCCGTCTCTGTAAGTGGCGTTGATGCGTATCTGACGTTGGAGGCCGGCAGTGCAATCAACGATTGCGATGCTTCCGGTGCAGCCTTGTCTGCGATTGTCAGCAGCCAAGGTGTCATCACGAACAATGGGGCGACCTTCTCGGGGAACACGAGCGCGACCGCTGCGAACCCGAACTATACCGACTTTGATGGGACGAGCAAGTACGCGGGAACCGAAATCGGTTCATAGCTTGTCATGAGATCCTGTCGATGGTTTTAAGAAAGTAGGAACGTACATGGGACATTCAGTTAAGATCGGCTCGTTCGTTGCGATGGTCGTCGCCGTTATGCTGACACTTTCCGTCTCGGCATGCGGGCAGCCGAAGTCTGCGAGCGAAGCGAACGCTGCTGAAAGTAAGGAGGAGGCTAGCGGTTTCGTCTGGACTGTGGATGCCGACTGTTCGATGTGCCATACAGCCCAAGCTGCATCGGCAAGCGACGCGGCGTGTCAGCTGTATAACGGGCATGCCGATGCAACCTGCGTCTCGTGCCACACGGATGCTGCCGGTTTGGAGGAGGCTCACGCCGAGGTCGGTTCTGACAGTTCGGCTGCTTCAGCGAAGCTCGACAAAACAGAGGTGGCGGCCGATGCTTGTCTTGCGTGTCATGAGAGCGATTACACTCCCGCGGCGACTGCCGACGTGACCGCTCTTACCGACAAGAACGGCACTATGGTCAACCCTCACGATCTACCGGTCAATACCCAACATGAGGATATCGTCTGTGGAGATTGCCACGATATGCATTCGACTTCTACGGTTGAGGAGGCTGCATATAGCACATGCCTCAGCTGCCACCACATGGAGATCTTCGAGTGTAATACCTGCCACTAACGCGCAATCTATATCCTTAGCCGGCTTCGGGCCGGAGATAGAGGAGCCCAGGCAATTTGCCTCGGCTCCTCTGATTTGTGCGCCGGCGGACTGAAGTTATCTCAGTATATTGAGATAACTTTCCAATAAATAATATGTTTCGCAGTGTAATGAGAATAATTTGTGACTCATACGTACGAAAGCGAGACTAGGGAACCGCCCTTGGAAACGCCTTTGAGCTTTTATCGGTGTCGGTCTAGTTCCCAAGTTCGTATCAATCGATAATCGGTCAGAGTAAATAACGTATAATCTGCCAGGTAAGAAATCAACCTGATACACCTTGTGAAAATCATATAGCTGGATTAGAGGATGGTCCGGCTTGAAGTGGGAGGAATCATGGAACATACCGTCGAAAAAACTTTCGAGATCTTCGAAGTGGGAGGCGCTCTGGGCGGAGAAGCCTATCTTATCGTAACTTCGGGAAAGACGGCTTTGATCGACTCGGGCTTTTCATTCAGCGCACCTAAGATGATCGAGAACATCAAGGGTATTCTCGGGGATCGAGACCTCGACTACGTCTTGCTGACGCATTCCCACTACGATCATGCATCAGGAAGCACCTACTGCAAAGGTGCCTGGCCGAAGGTCAAAATCGTTGCGAGCGCCTATGCAGCCAAAGTGTTGGCGAAGGACTCAGCGAGAAAGACCATGCGCGAACTGAACGACAGCGCTGCATCTATGGCCGGAGTGAAAAGTTATGTCGATAGGTTGGATGCACTGAACGTGGATTCCGTCGTTCAAGAGGGCGATGTCATTGATTTGGGTCCGGTTGCATTCGAGGTCATCGAGGCGCCGGGGCATACCAGATGCTGCATTGCTTTCTGGTGCGAGAAGGAGCAGTTCTTGATATCCTGCGAGACGATGGGGGTCTATGCGGGAGGGCATCTCGTTATGCCCGCTTATCTTGTGGCGTACCAGGATTCGGTTGACTTCATATTGAGAGCGAAGGCGTTGAAACCTCGGAAGCTGTTGGTCCCTCACTACGATGTTCTCGAGGGCGAGCGTTGCGAAGCATTTATCGACGATGCATTGGTAAACGCCGAAAAATTGAAGAATGATATATGCCTCGGCCACGCAAAAGGAAAATCCGACGACGAGCTGATTGCGAACTTCAAGCGGGAGTTCTATAACAATGTCGCGAAGCGTGTTCAGCCTGAAGCCGCATTCGATCTGAATGCCTCCTACGCCATCCCGATGGTTATCCGGGAGTGCTGCACTGAGGTGTGAACCAGGTTAGCAGCGATCCGCGACTGATGGTGTCCAAATGCTTCATTTGTAAGGTATAGCATGTTGCAAATGAAGTATGAACACGTTTGAGTAACTATTTTCAAGCATTCTCACTATAATGAGAAAAAATCTTTAAATAGGAAAGTTTTCGCAGTATAATGAGAAAACTTTGGAGGTCCTATGAAAAGACGCGATATCTATCTCAATCAATTGATTGCGGCAAAAGATCAGCCGGTGATAAAGGTTATCACCGGTATAAGACGTTGCGGAAAATCGAGTTTGCTTGAGTTGTATTATGAGTACTTAATGGCAAGCGGAGTTCCTGCTGATCATATCGTTAAGATAAGTTTCGAATCTTTGCAGTTTGAGGATTTGAAAACGTATCAGACGCTTTATAAGCATATTGCATCTCAAATACAAGGAGTCAAAACATCATACATTTTGCTCGATGAAATCCAAGAAGTTGACGGTTGGGAAAGGGCGATCAACTCCTTGGTGGTCGATTATGGTGCCGATGTTTATATCACCGGTTCGAATGCTTCACTGCTTTCCTCCGAGTTGGCTACGCTTCTAACCGGACGTTACATCGAGATACGGATGTTACCTTTATCATTTGCTGAGTATCTCGACTTCATCGAATGCTCGGACGAGCGGGACTATAAAACTGCCTTTTCTCGATATATGAACTATGGTGGACTTCCTGCAGTTGCTCTTCTTATTTCCGGGCAAGAAGGCATCGTTCATGCTTTATTGCAGGGAATCTATACCAATATCGTTATGAAAGATGTTGTGCAAAGGAATCAAATAAGAGATGTCACGTTATTGGAAGCCATCTCCCATTATTTAGCTGACACGGTGGGTAGCCCTGTTTCAAGCACCAAAATCAGCAACTACCTCACTAGCTCAGGGAGAAAAGCGTCTACAAACACTATTGATAACTATATAAGGATGCTTGAGGATGCCTTTATAGTGTATCGCGCGAGGCGATATGACTTACAAGGAAAACTATACCTTAAGACACAGGAGAAATACTATCAGGCAGATACCGGCTTAAGAAACGAAATGCTACATTTTGCCCATGCCGACTACGGGCATTTGCTGGAGAATATCGTCTACCTTGAGTTGCTTCGCCGTGGTTACGAAGTAGGTATTGGAAAAGTCGGTACTCTTGAAGTCGATTTCGTTGCGCAAAACAACGAGGAGAAAATCTACATCCAGGTGGCTGCTTCGGTAGTTGAAGAAAGCGTATTGGAAAGAGAAGTCGCTCCGCTAAGAGCGATAGATGATAACTACAGGAAGGTACTCATCACAGCAGATGAGGATTTGAATTTAGATTATAGCGGAATCAAGCAGATTAATATCATCGACTACCTGCTTGCCTTGCACTGATTCGGGAGAAGTGTTTGAATCCGCAAATGACATAAATGAAGGAGGCGTACGAGGTGAATCTTACGCCTCCTTCGATCGCATGAACCACTCGTTTTCTGGAGTGATTCATGCTGGATCAGCGCGCCTCACTCAGCTTTGGTAAGATAGAAATCTATCATCGCCTGTGTTTGCGCATCTGTTAGGAGCGAATAATCCTCGTCACCGCACATACTCTGCATCTTGCGGGTAACTGCGGATTCCGTATCCGAATAGTTCAACAAACTCTCACTGTCATGGCATCCCGAAAGCGCACAGTAGGTTTCAAGGATAACAGCTGGATCCGTGCCGTCGTAAGAGGCTTTGACCGGTGCTTCAACGACGGCTTCCTCGGATGGCTTCGATTCAGTATCAGTGGCTGTAGCTGCGGCTTCCGGTTTTTCGGTTTCCTCGGCAGAGCTCTTAGGAACACCGCACCCTGATAATGTGAACGTCGCGATCATTAGCGCGCAGACGAGGGTGGTAAGATTTTTATAAACGAGCTTGGTCACAGGTCTTTCGCTCCTTCCAATATTCAGGTCGACTCACTAGTGCCAGCAAGCCGACCGGATTAGGTTTTGGCTAATAGAGTTCGTACGGGGTTTCACCTGGCTTGAGGCCTCGAGCTTCGGCGTCCTCCTGCATTTTTGCGATGATATCTGCAATGCCGATATATGCCGGGCAGACTTTGTTGCACTCGCCACACAGATCGCATTCAAATATGCCGGCATAGACCGATTGGGCAAGGCGGTCAGATTCATCCTCGGTATCAAGATAACGCTGGGCGATTCCCATCATTGCGGTCGGGCCTACAAACCTGCCGCCAAGACCTTCTTCTTGTATCTTCGGACAAACCGAGTAGCAACACATGCACTCACGGCACATGTTCAGGCGCTCGAGAGTGTTCCAATAAAGATCGAAATCAATCGCTTTAGCTGTGGTCATCGGGGACGAGGTTTTAATGCTTACGTCGACGCTGACCAATTTGTCGTACGCGTCGGACTTATCAACGACAAGATCCCTGATGACAGGGAACCCGGCAAGGGGTTCGAATGTATGCTCTCCGGGTTCGATGGGAGTCCAGCAGGCAAGTCCTGCTTTCCCGTCTACCCTCATTGAGCAGCGATTGCACAAACCGCTATGACAGCACCAATCGTAACCGAGTTGCTCCTGTTCATTGACGGCATGTAGAACTTGAAGCGCCGACATGATTCCGCTTTCATCGTCAACCCAATCGACCTCATACGTTACAAAAGTCGGGGCGTCATCAACACTGGGGTCGTATTTGAATACTTTTGCTGTGATATCAGCCATATATTCTTCTCCTATCCAATCTCCGGCCTAAGCCGATCCGGTACTAGTTAAAATTCGAGGCCACTCTCAAAAACACTGGCGGTGATGATGTCTTTGCCGATGTAGGGCATATCATTGTCGACAATTTCCGCTTGGAAGGCTCCTTCGGAGAATCGGACTTTAGTCGCGACCAGCCAATTGGCGTTGTCCATCTTCGGATAATCCGTACGGCAGTGAGCGCCACGGGTTTCTTTGCGCAACAACGCTGCGTTCCCGGTACCCTTTGCACACTTGATCAGGCTTTTTATCTCGAGAGCCTTTCTCCACTCGGTATTGAAGCATTTGGATTTGGAGGGGACAAAGACCTTGGGCAAGTCCTCGGCTTCGATACGATTTATCTCATCCAAAGTTGCTTGGATGCCGGCTTCGTCGCGGATGAACGAAAGGCCATCGTAATAGGCGATTTGTACCGACTTCATAAGCTCGGATGCCCGAATGCCGTTTTCGGGTTCAGCTTCGAGAACCGCGTAGGCTTCGTCAAGAGCGACTTTCGCCTTTTCCCATGGAACGCTCGGGATTTCGGAGATACTCGCCGCCTTTGCAGCTGAGCTCTCGCCGGCTAGATAACCACTTCCGTAAGCGCCCCAGAATCCGAGACCATACCAAGCACCTGCTCCGACTGCGGCATAGAAAAGACTTGGAACCTCGGCGACCTCGCCGGTATTACCCATGTCAAAGGGGCGTGCTGCGGTTTCCCACTGCTCCGGGCAGGCCTCGACATGCTGCGGGCTCTCATATCCCAACGCTCGGCTGAGGTTCTCGGCACAACGTCGGTAGTACCGATCATCATGTTCGACATCCGAGATGTCGATGAGAACTCCACCGTTTTCAGTGCCTTTCCCATTGACAAGCGTTCTTGCAACCATGCGCATAAAAGATGAGTTTGTGACGCCGGCCACTTTCTCTAGGTCTGCGGTTACGGGGTTGAGGTCTTTGTCGTATACGGATTGGTAGTTTACGATCGAGCAGCCCATGGCTCCCATACCTTGACGGGTTGCAAGAGGCGTCCATTGCACGAAGTCACAGGGGAGTTGCTCCATATCACGGAGCGCAACGCCGTGTTCAAGAAGCATTCTGTGTCCATCGCCTGTGTTCTCGGGACTGCTGATACTGCACGGTTTGATGCCGTTCCAGCCTGCGATCCAGCTATAGTTCCCTGTGGCGAGAACTGTGGTCTTGGCTCTGTATACTCGTGCGGTTCCATTGCGAAGATCAAGAGCGACTGCGCCTGAAGCGACGCCTTCATCATTGACGAGGATATCAAGAACCATCGTTCTCTCGTGTATAGGTATGCCGGCGCGCTTGCAGTGCTGGGCATAATAACGAACGAAAAAGCCATGCGGGCTTGTAATGGGTCCTGGTACATTGAGGCCGAGAGGTTCGCCGGTAATATCGTCGCGCTGTAAGATCATGCCGGATTGTTCGGCGACCAACGATGCACGCGAGCGCTTGAGCGCTTGGCACATTGCCAAGTCGTATACTTGGTCACTCATTCCCTCGGCTAAAATGACCCAGAGAGCAAGTGACTCAGAACCATCGTCCGCAGACCAATCATTGGTGGCGAGGTCATGGCCCCAGTTGATTCCGGATGTTCCGGAATGTCCTATCGGACCCTTGTCCACGATTAAAACGCTCTGCCCTTCCGATGCCGCCTTTCGCGCGGCCGTCAAACCTGAAACCCCACCTCCGATGATGAGTACGTCTGTTTCGAACACCGCTACATCGCGACCCAAATCTGCGGCGCTTTCGGCGGCGACGGTAGCCCCTTTGTCGCTATTAGCACTCGCGGAACCGCTGCATCCCGCTAAGCCTGCAACTGCTGCGCTAGCACCGACCAAACCAGCGCCTTTTAAAAAGTCTCGCCTTGAAACTTCTCCCATAGATTCCTCCTTGTCCGTTTTCCAATGAACAACTGTCATCCATATCGGTGCTAACGCCTCGAAGGATAGTTTTCGGTCGTTATTGCACGTGGTATGGACTCGCTGAGTATAAAAGAACTGCAGGGTTTGAAATAAATAGCAATGTTCGAGGCTCTCTTCGCTCGAGGGCATAGCCATCACGGAGCGAAGCTACCGATGGCTTGCAAAAGCTGTAGCGACTACAGAATTTGCAATAGCCATCATTCATATTTCAATAGAACGAGGTGAAAAATATAGAGCAAAAACTACGTACGCTCGATTCTTTGAGGGTATACTGAGTTTTGATTCAATCAGGCTGATTTCGGGTCGGGGTCCCGAGGAACATTGCTGTCAAGGCAGCTCCATACGCGGCTGACGAGGGGGGGTCAAAAGTGCGAATAGAAACTTTGAAAGAATTCATCGAATTCTCGAAATGTCTTAACTTCACTACGGCTGCAAAAAAGTTGCATATCTCGCAACCGGCTCTGAGCAATCATATTTTGGATCTCGAAAATGAGCTTGGGGTAGAACTTGTATGTAGAGGACATAACCGGGAACTCACTGCGGCGGGTAAGGCATTTTTCGAGGGTTGTTGTGACGTAGTTGCATCATATGAGAACATCGCCGCCCGTGTCCGTGAGCTTTCGTCTTCTCAGACCAAGGGGACTATCACGATCAAGGATCCTTTGGATGGAAATATCGGAAGTTCGCCCCTTATCCAGATCATAGGTAAATTCAAACAGGCTCATCCTTCGATAAATGTCAATCTCGTATCCTCCACGGTTCGGGATGTGTTCGATGAATTATCTACGGGCAGAATCGATTGTGCAGCACTGTTCAATGATACCCAGAACCCTACGAATCCCTATTTGGAACACGCTATCAAACTAATCCCTTATAGCAAAGGGTCTGTGGTACTCGGAATGCGCAACGATCACCCGCTTGCAAATAAAGACATCCTGGAGTTCAAAGATCTCGCTGAATATCCTTATGCCATGCCGGCCGGTGCACAGTTCAGAGAGTTTGAGGTTTCTGTTCGTTATCTCTATGTGATGAACGGGTTGATTTTGAAGAATTGTCATTACAAGGCAGTAGACACTTTCAATGACTATCTTTTTTCAGCGATTGGTAAAGATGAGATATTCCTCATAGACCCCGAAACTTTAGTACCTAATGATATTGCCTTACGGGTATTTACACCCGGGCTCAGCCAGATCATGTACGTTGGTTTCTGCGAGAACAATGTGAGTCCGGCTTTGGAATTGTTCCTTGAATTTCTTACGGAGTTCACCGATAAGCACCAAAACTGATGTATGGGGGGGCTACAGTCGCACCGAGGGGTAAGCCTAGGATAGTAGTGATCTTCGATTCATGTTATGAAAATGCTGCGATTGCAACTTTCTGAATGTTACAAATGAAGCGTGAAAACTCAAATTATACAAATGAAGGAGACGTACATGTGGAATCGTACGTCTCCTTCGGCACCAAGAACGACTCGTTTTCAGGAGCAGCTCATTCTCGATCGATGCGGCTCACTCAGTTTTTGCGAGATAGAAATCAATCATAGCTTGAGTCTGCGCATCCGTAAGCAGGGCATAATCTTCATCACCGCACATACTCTGCATCTTACGGGTAACCGCGGATTCCGTATCAGAATAATTCAACAAACTCTCACTGTCATGGCATCCCGAAAGCGCACAGTAGGTTTCGAGGATAACAGCTGGATCCGTGCCGTCATAGGAGGCTTTGGCCGGTGCTTCAACGACGGCTTCCTCGGATGGCTTCGATTCAGTATCAGTGGCTGTAGCTGCGGTGGCTGAAGTGCCAGAAGCATCTGATGTGTCGGCTGGTTTGTTCTGCGCGCAACCAGTGGTCAGTGTTATGGCGAATAAGCACATGAACACAACGACAATTATCAATCGATGTTTATTTCTTATCATACTTTCGCCCTTCATAACTACATGAACTCAGCAGTGCCGCTTGGCTGTAGGCCGCGCGTCGTAGCATCTTCTTGCATCTGAGCAATTATGTCTACGATAGCGATATACGATGGGCAAACCTTGTTGCACTCTCCGCATTGGTCGCATATGAATAAGCCGGAATATACTGCTTGGGCTAAACGGTCCGCTTCGTCTTCGGTATCAAGATATCTCTGAGCTATCGCCATGAGAGCTCCGGGGCCGGAGAAATCCTTCCAATTGCTGCCTTTATCCTGAAGTTTTGGGCACACGGAGTAGCAACACATACATTCTCGGCACATATTCAGGCGTTCAAGAGTGTTCCAGTATAGGTTGTAGTCGATATCCGGTAGATTGACTATAGGGTTAACCGTCTGAATCGAAGTGTTCGCCTCAATGAAACGCTCATAAGCGCGGCTTCGGTCGACTATCAGATCTTTCACGACCGGAAACTTTGGCAACGGCTCGAATGTATGATCTCCCGGTGTCATAGGTGTCCAACAAGCAAGCGCGGCTTTACCATCGATAAGCATGCTACACCGTCCGCATAGACCGCTTCGACAGCAATAGTCATAGCCGATTTGCTCTTGGTCGTAATTGATAGCATGAAGCACTTGAAGAGCCGTCATGATGCCGCTGGGGTCTTCGACCCACTCAACTTGAAAATCTTGGAACCAAGGGGCATCATCCGTGCTCGGATCATATCTAAGAACCTTGGCTGTAATGATTTCCGCCATATTTTCCTCCAATAGTATTCGTAGTTAGTTCGGCTTGACGGTTATGTCGATACCGAAATCTGGAATTATGGTTGCGAGAATCTCTTTGCTGATGATGGAGTCGTCGATGTCCACTACCTCTGACACCCATGCATTGTCGACAAGCTGAACCTTTGTATTTTTCAGCCAATTCACGTTGTCGAGGGCTGGGTAGTCTGTCCTGCAATGCGCGCCTCTGGTCTCTTTCCGAATGAGTGCCGCTTGGGCAACTCCTCGAGCGCATGTGATCAGGCTTTTCGCCTCGATAGCCCGCAGCCAATCCGAGTTCATTTGCTTTGACTTCGACGGAACGAACATTTTCGGTATATCTTCACTTTCAATTCGGTCGAGTTCTGCCAATGTCGCATTGATTCCTTCTTCATTTCTGATAGGTCCAAGTCCAGACCAATAGGCTTCTTGGATCTTTCGGAAGACTATCGTAGAACGAATGCCGTTTTCCGGCTCAGCATCTAATAGAGAGTATGCATCGCCAAGGATTCCGTTTACTTGATCCCATGGGATGGCAGATGCCGCACTAAGTTCCGCTGCTTTGTCGGCTGCACCTTCACCGGCCATGAAACCCGTTCCGTATGCTCCGAAGAAAGCCATACCGAACCATGAACCTTGTCCACTTGCCGCATAGAATAAGCCCGGAATCTCGGTCTCTGCGGTAGTGCTGTAATTGAATGGTCTCCCTGCGGTTTCCCATTGCTCGGGAACTACTTCGACATAATCAGGCATCTCATAACCGAGAGCTCGCATTTGGTTTTCGCCACAGCGTCGATAATACCTGTTATTCGTAGGATCGGCGAAGTTCCGAGCGTCAACATAAAATCCGCCGTTTTCCGTAGCGTCCCCGTCGAGAATAGTCTTCACACAAAGGCGCATTAACTCAGCGTTGCCATAGTATCGACCTTCAGGTGGAGTATCGATACGTGTCGTGATACGTTCCTTGTTTTTGTTGAGTAGTAACGTGTGATTTGTAATGGCTCCGCCTGTGGATCCCATTCCTTGGCGTATTCCGATTGGAGTCCACTGGACGTTATCGAAAGGCTCCTGCTCCATATCTCGCATAGCGAGACCTTTTTGAATTAATATCCTGTGTCCATCTCCGGTGTTTTCAGGACCGGCGATTGTATAGGGGCTCATGCCGTTCCAGCCGCTGATCCAGGCAAAACTTCCCATCGCCATCACTACGGTTTTCGCGCGGAATACGGAGGCTTCCCCTGTTTTAAGGTTCAGGCCTACGGCACCTGCTACATTGCCACCCTCATCAAGCAAGACGTCTAGGATATTGGTTCGATCGTGGATTTCCGCTCCGAGACGTTTTACTGATTGTGCAAAGTAGCGTGGAAAACAACCATGGTCACCATTAAAAGGAGCAACAGCATTTAAACTTGCGGGGTGATTGTCTGGAGTACGCTCAAGAATCGATCCTACTTGCTCGGTTGTCGCATCCGGACGTGCCTTATGTACTGCTTGGCAAAGCGCGAGTGCAAAGGTTTGATCGGGCATACCATCATGGCACATACACCAAAACGCAATAGTGCCTGATCCATCGTCATCAGACCATTCGTTTGTTTCGGTATCGTGACCCCAGTTGATTCCTGAAGTACCCGAGTGCCCCCAAAGGCCTTTATCCACGACAATAACGCTCGCGCCTTTTGCCATGGCTCTACGCGCTGCCGTGCATCCTGCGATACCGCCTCCTATGACAAGAACGTCAGCTTCATGTACGCCGACAGGATAGGGCACTGCTGACGCGTCTTCCGAGGAACCATTGCTCGATGTTGTGTTCGAACCGCAACCTGCCAAACCTGCGACTGCAGCTCCCACCCCCACCAAACCGGCACTCTTGAGGAAATCTCGCCTTGAAACTTCACTCATATTTCCCTCCTTCTTAACGCCACGTGAA
>JAAXUU010000004.1:0-821 GCA_013335845.1 Actinomycetota bacterium | reverse complement strand
CGTGAATAGAGTACGTACATGATTTGATTGTAAGGATATGAAACGTGTATGCGAAACTCGATGTTTCGATCACGGTACAGATGATTCGCGTGAAGATTTTAGACTCCAATTAAGAATGGGAAAAAATTAGATAGGCTTATAAAAAATTAAAATAGCGATATAAAATAAATCTATAGGCGAATATCCTGTCGTTAGAAGCGGGCTATACTGTATATTTGTATTGGAGATTCTGGGGTATCTTTGAGGGGGGAACTATGCGGATTGAGTCACTTCGTGAGTTCGTTGAATTTGCGAAGTATTTAAGTTTTAGCACGACCGCTAAGAAGCTCTATATATCGCAACCGGCTCTCAGCAATCATATTGCCCTTCTCGAAAAAGATCTTGGGGTAAATCTTATTGAGAGAAGTGCTACTCTTCGTTTGACGAGTGCAGGGAAAACCTTTCTTATTGACGCCGCCTCGATTGTTGATTTGGCAGATCGGGCTGTTAGTCGATGTCGTGCATGCTCTCGAGCTGCGCAAGGCAAAATAGTCATAAAGATGCCTATCGATTTGCAAAAGACAGCAACATTTTTTATAAAGAAGATCGAGGCATTCAAGGAAAACAACCCAACGATAGACGTTGAACTGGTCACTGGGGCAAATAGAAACATGTTTGACGAAATACACAACGGAAATATCGACTGCGGATTGGCGTATGGTTATGTCAGTTCAGATGATGGTGTTTGCTGTGAAACTATAGATATCGGGCGAAATCGATTAACGCTCTGGATTAGCAAGAATCATCCTTTGGCCGGAAAAGAACCGCTTCAATTAAAGGAT
>JAAXUU010000340.1 GCA_013335845.1 Actinomycetota bacterium | reverse complement strand
GAAAAAGAAAACAAGTTGGATAATCGCCAACGCCGCCATGAATAGCAGCAGTTCTTCTCGAACTGAAACCGGGTCCACAAAACCGGCGATGGAACCATAGGAACTGACCATGGTGACGATGTTCAGCAATGCGACAACGCAGAGCCCTGCGCACAATTTCGCGGTGATCGCACCCGCGCGACTCACGGGTCTGACATACAGGAATTCCGTAGTTTTTTCCCGCTCCTCTTTCGTGAATAATTCTTCGCCCAATAGACCCGCATGGATAGCCAAGAGCAAGGCGAGGTAAAGGTAGAGTATGCCGTAATATCCGCTGACTGTCGCAAGATCCAAACCCGTCATCCCGAATACAGCTTGGATGCTAGCCGGAAATTGCTTCATCAACGCTTCGAGTGCTTGGGTGTCAGTGGAAAGCGCGCTGAATTTCATCATGCCAGCTGCAACGAGGGCAACCATGCTCAAAGACCATATCAGTAAACTTCTACTATGTGCTTTCAATTCCCTTATGAAGATATTCATAGCCTTCTCACTCACGAAACAGAATGGACGTCTCTTCTCCTATAGATTGCAAATGCCGCGCAGATAGCAAGGATGACAACGCATCCCCACAGAATCATGTACTGTATCTCGTAAGCCCCCTGATCGATGGCATGGATATAATCGAAGTATTTGAATGGTGTGATGTAGCGCACCTTGTCATCACCGATGACTTCTCCCAGGGTTCCGATAATGAAGAATGCGAAAACAATCCCCAAAGAGGTCGAGAGCACGGATTTTAAGCGTCTGAATACAACGGAGGCAAGCATGCCTATCGCGAGAAACCACAGTTGTATGAAATAGATGCTGCAACTCAACAAGACAAACAGGCTGATATCGAGAAGCTCCGGTTCGATAACTTTCGCGACCGAGATGCTGAATGCAACGAGCACTATTGTTGTCATGGAAAGTATCACCAATGCCGCAGCAAGCTTACCGATAAACACACTCCCCCTTGTCACCGGTTTCGTCAGCAGGAAATCCATCGTCTTCATTCTATTTTCTTTGGAGAGCAGGGAGAGACCGATATTCATCCCCTGAACCGCCGCAGCGAGGGTAGTATAGGTAAGCGTGAAACTGTAGAAACCCGAGAATGTGAAGAGCGTATCAAGTGATAGTCCGAACGCATCTCTTATCGCAGGGGGGAAATTAGCGAAGATCGCCTTGCTCGCTTCGACATCGTTCAAAAAGGCAGGGTAGATCGTCAGGAACATGAGTACGAGCGCGCACAATCCAAGTATCCACCAGAGCGAGGAGGAGATCATACTTTTGAGCTCGTGTATGAAAATATTCATTGGATACCTTATCGATAATAATGCATGAAGATTTCTTCCAATTCCGGCTCTTCGATCCATACGCTTTTCAGCCGCAACAGCGTCAGAAAATCAGTGATTTTGTTGATATCGCCGCTATAGAGAAAGCTCGCCTTGTTTTCGTCGATCTGTAGATTGCTGACACCCTCGATTTCGAAAACCCGAGGCTCCAAGACGGACTCCGCTTCGATCCTGCATCTTATATACGTGCTTCCACGGAGGCTTTCCATATTCTCGACCTTGATGATCCGGCCTTCTTTGATGATCGCAACACGATCACAAAGCCGTTGGACCTCACCGAGGATATGCGAAGAGAACAACACCGTTGCCCCCTTCTTGTTCTCTTCCCGTAGCAAGTCGAAGAACTTCTGCTGCATGAGAGGGTCCAAACCACCCGTAGGCTCATCAAGAATGATCAGCTTCGGACTATGCAACAGCCCTTGGATTATCCCGACTTTCTTTCTGTTCCCATAAGATAGATCCTCTATTTTTCTGCGAAGGTCGAGGTCGAGAAGCCCGGCAAGCTCTTTTATGCGTGCTTCCATCTGCTTCTTCGGCTTATCGTAGAAGCTGGCTGAATATTTTAGGAGCTCGTGAACTCGCATACGGTCGTAATAGAAAACCTCAGAAGGCAGATAACCGATTTCTTCCCGAATCTCCGGCCCTTCGACGAGGACGTCTTTCCCGAATATCTTCGCCGATCCGGAGCTTGGATGTATCAATCCGAGAAGAGTGCGGATGGTTGTGGATTTCCCGGCACCGTTCGGTCCGATGAAACCGAATATCTCCCCTTCGTTCACTTCGAGGTTGATATCGATTATCCCTCTGGATTTTCCATAGTTCTTGGTGAGGTTACTTGTCTCGATGATGGTACTCATATAACTCCTCGTTGGCCGAAAACAAAGTGCGTGACATGAAGTGCCTGATAGCGATATCCGATTTGCATCAATGCATAACTATATTCCCATATTACACATTGGTACACACACCTTTCCTACTATTTTTCGCGAAGCACCGTGCTCGATTCG
>JAAXUU010000339.1 GCA_013335845.1 Actinomycetota bacterium | reverse complement strand
GAATTTCCTCGCGTGCATCCGTACCTACGAATGCAAGGAGATCGCCTCACGGGAGGTCCTTGAAACAGTGCGTATCGACGGGCTCAAGTTCATGTTGCCGCAAGGGGAGTGGCTGCTCATGCGTCCGAGTGGAACCGAGCCGCTCGTCCGCATCTACGCAGAAGGACGGAGTTCCTCTGCAGTAGATGAACTCATCGAGGCAGGCAAACGTATCGCGACCGGCACGGACGTATTGTAGTTCGACCGGCTCCTACGTCCTATAGGCTAGGCAGCGACGGTTCCTATTGTAAGTGTCACAATATAACGACTTCGGGGAGACCATGTCTCCCCGTTTCAGTTTCGGTCGATTCTCAGGATCGTTCCGGTTTCTTCTTGCTTGATCGAAGGAGTTAGCTCGCACAAGTTCTTCCAAAGACGCTTGGGCATGAAGTTCATGCGTAAGCGAGGATTGAATCGTTCCGGATTTGCAATCGCATCATAGAAGGTTTTCCACATAGCTTGATATTCCGGTTCCTCTGGGGCGTATGGCGGGAGTGTCAATTCATCTGTTTCCACAAGCTTCCATGAGCGTAGGTCGTAGACCCCGGCGATATGATGGACTTCATCGTAGATAAGGAACGGCTGTGTGTTGAAGCGAGCTGAGAAATGCTCCATGATAAGGGGCACGACATTAGCCCGTGGGTTGATCTTCGCGAAATAGATACCGTTTTCCATCTTCGCGAAGCGAACGAACTGCAACATCTTATGGCGTTCGCCATAGACGTATCGCCATAGATCCTCGAAAGCGGCTACGTCTTCGTGTGCAAGATTGCAGTGAGCCCACGGGCCTTCGCGCAGAGCGTACGCGATATAGCGGAACAAGGTGCCGCCTTTTGCGGGGTCGTCGCTCAAGAAAGCCATTTTGATGCGCTCGTATTCTTCCGACCCAAGTCTTTCGCGCAAACCGTCGCGTACGCGAAGTGCATGATCGTCGCGGGTTTCGATTTCGATTTGGAGTTGTAGGAGATCTATTTGTAGATTGCTTGATTCGACGAAGTCGCGTGGATATTCTTTGCGCGCATATGCTTCGAAAACCGCCGTGAAGAATCCTTCGAGCGTGCCGTCGAATACGTAGCTTATCGCATCACGGGGAATCGGCTTGTTTTTCGCGCTTACTTGCGCAAGCTTCCTCCTTTGGGTGCTTGTGCACGCGGCGGTTTGGGCGCAGGCGTATACCGGGGCACTGGCTAGAGCATGTTGCCGCACGCAGGTAGGCTCACTGCAATGGGTGCAATTACCGCTGCATGTACTCATGATGCCCTGCCCTGTGGCAGTGCCAAACGTGCGAGTTTCTTGCGCTGCGCTTCGAATGCACGGACTTGGCCAGCTTGGAGTTGGGGGACGCCGATCGCGGCACCCGTCTGATCAAGTGGGTCCGTATCCATGAATGAAAGTTGCCCAGACAACGGTTGCTTTCCGCCACCGCGGCGCGCTTTTCCTGCGGGGTTCGCACTCACCGCGAGCTTCCGATAAATCGTCTCGCGATTGAAGGGGAGGGCCGACGCATACTCGCCGTTGCAGGTGATGAAATACTGCATACGCTTAAGCGACAACCCCATTTTCTTGAGGTTATCCGGTCGCAGGCTCTGGTTTCTCCGTGCTCGTTGGACGCGCTGGGCTCCGTTTACGCCCAAACCGGGGATACGCAGCAACATCTCATAGGGCGCGGAGTTGATCTCGACGGGGAAGAGGTCGAGGTGGTTGAGCGCCCAATTCGCCTTCGGGTCGAGCAACACATCCAGAAAAGGGTTGGCTTCGCTGATGATTTCCGAGACATCGAACCGGTAGAAACGCATGAGCCAGTCGGCCTGATAGAGACGATGCTCGCGAGCGAGCGGTATCTCGACGCTTGCGTCGGGAAGGAGCTCATTACTGTTCACCGGAAGATAAGCTGAGAAGAAAACGCGCTTGAGCTCGAATTTCCTATACAGCGAGTTCGACAGTCGCAGGATCTGGAAGTCGCTTTCCGGAGTCGCACCCACTATGAGTTGCGTACTCTGACCTGCAGGGACGAAGCGATCTTTCTGGCGGCGCGAGAGTGCGCGTTCTTCCTTGTTCTGCGTGATCCCACCTGCGATCGTAGCCATCGGTTCGATAACCGATGCCTTGCTTTTATCGGGGGCGAGGAGCATAAGACTCTGCTGTGAGGGTAACTCGATGTTGATGCTCATGCGATCGACCAGGAAACCGAGGCGCTCGATGAGCTCCTCACTTGCTCCCGGGATAGCTTTTGCATGGATGTATCCGTTGAAACCGTATTCGTTGCGGAGTATGGCAACAGCTTCACTCATCCGCTCCATCGTGTAATCAGGGTTGCGGATGACACCGGAACTAACGAAAA
>JAAXUU010000091.1:3478-6287 GCA_013335845.1 Actinomycetota bacterium | reverse complement strand
CCTTCCCCTAGATATCGGGGATATGATCCCGAAGGGTTCCATGGTGAGGGTTGTCGACTCAATCATCGATTCCATCGACCACAGGCGCCTCTACGAACTTTATCCCGGTGGTGGCGCGAGCGCCTACAATCCGGTGATGCTCCTCAAGGTGGTCGTCTTCGCCTATGCATCAGGCATCTACTCGAGTCGTCGCATCTCACAAGCCACGCGCGACAATGTCGGCTTCCTGTGGCTCACCGGCCTTGCTCCCATCGACCACAACACCTTGAACCGCTTCCGCTCCGAGCGGATACCACCCGTCTTCGAGGATATCTTCAGCGAGGTCATCGCCCTTTTAGCCGAGCGGGGATACATCACGCTCGACACCTATTTCCTCGATGGTACGAAAATAGAGGCTGCCGCCAACAAGTTCACCTTCGTATGGAGGAAGTCGAACGATTACTACATGGAAAATCTCCGAAGGAAGGTGCATGCGCACCTCCAGGCTATCGACGAGATGGAAGAGGCTGAGGACGAACTGGCTCCCGAGGAGCCCGGCGAGGTGGATGCGGATGCCATCCGCGAAGCGGCCGAACGGATCAACGAACGATTGAAGGGCAAACCCAAGGACAAGGAACTGAAGAGGGCGAAGAGGGCCATCGAGGACGACTACCTTCCGCGCATGGAGCGCTACGAAAGACAGCAGGTCCTCTTCGATGGGCGCAACAGCTATTCGAAGACCGACACGGACGCGACCTTCATGCGGATGAAGGACGACGCCATGGGAAACGGACAGCTGAAGGCCGGATACAACGTGCAGGTGGGAACCGAGAACCAGATAATCGTGGCTTCGACGGTACATCGGCGACCGGGCGACACGGCATGCGCCATCCCGCATCTCGAGCATGTCAAGGAAAGTATCGGGCATCTGCCGCAGAGGATAGTAGCCGATGCTGGATACGGTAGCGAGGAGAACTACGTATACTTGGAATCCCAAGGCGCAGATGCCTACGTCAAACATCAGGAGTCCTTCCGTGAGTCCAAGAACAAGAAGTGGCGCGAAGATGAGATGAGGGTCGCGAATTGGATCCACGATGAGCAAGGCGACACCTACACCTGCCCTGAAGGTCGCACTCTCGGCTTCAAGTGGGAGTCCCATCCGAGAAGCGACCTCGGATACAAGAGCGTGACGCGTGTCTACGAATGCACCGATTGCACTGACTGCTCCCGCAGGAAACGCTGCATCAAGAGCCAGAATCCGGAGTATAGAAGAAGGATAAAGATCAATCCGACCATGGACTTCTTCAAGCAACGTGCCAGTGAGATGCTTAACACCGAGGAAGGTTCGAGACTGAGGAAGAAGAGGTCGGTGGATGTCGAGACAGTATTCGGGGATATCAAGCGAAACCATGGCTTCACGCGATTTCACTTGCGAGGGTTGGACAAGGTCTCACTTGAATGGCAGTTGGTGGCGATGGGACACAACATGAGGAAGATCGCACTGGCGATGCAGGCGCAAAGAGTATAGGAAACCTGTTCCCCCCCCCGCACTTTTCAAGGCAAAATCGAGATAGGGTTCGAAACCTTGCGGTCTCGAACCCTATCTCTTCTTAGGGACTTTTGATACAGCCCCATCCTAAAACACCTCTTCACAGCTTCCCCACTTGGCCGTCCTCGGCACTCAGCTCCTATGCCGGCAGGGTGATACCGTATTCGCTCTCCAGCTTATCAGCTACATCAACAAGCCCTAGTCGCACGTACTCTGATCTCTTCGGTAATCCTGATACCAGATCCAATCCCCTCAGTTCATAATACTCATCCAGCGCTGCGTTCAGCTCATCGGCTTTAATTGTAAACCCATATTGCGTGTATTTATCGAACACGGAGTCGAAAAGCCAGTCGTCAGCCCTTGTGTGCCCCTGCCTCGTTTGCATGGATCTCTCCAGCAACCAAACGCTATCGACGGCTTTCTGCTCAGTTTCCTCGTCATAACTCATTCCGGTGATGGCAGTGTGAAGGCGTTGGAAGATACGCTTGTTCGGACCCATGGCATCGGGCCCTACGTTGTAGTAACAGCGATCGACGATATCCATTGAAGTCTTGTAATCCTGCATCCATCGCACAATCTTGGGGGCATATGTCCACTCCCAATTCGCTAAGCTTCTGCCGATCTCTTCCGCGTCAGTCTGGAACGGACCATACATCGGCATCAGGTAATGATACAAACCACGCTGATCGCCGGCGTTGATAGTTGTGGTTATCCTCGACAACAACCCTAGGCTTCGATAAAGGGTGACGCAGAAACCAGGGCAGAAACCATGTATGCCTGCCCGCATGCTGTTCATCTCGTAGTCCAATATGGCCTCAGGGGTATTCAGATACTCATAGCAGAACTTCGCCTGTCCTTCAGCCAAGGCATCCCCAACCCCTTCCCGATAAGCGATCATCCTATTGAACATGTCAGTGAATTCAGGTGTGCCGTACGTGTAGGGTATGCCGAGGTCAGCTTCAGTGATCACGTTATTGTGCAACAGCGTTATGGGCTCGTCATAATAGTTGTTGATATCATCTTGGATAACTTCTTTGTACGACGGCTGTCCGGTGATACCCAGAATATTTTGCTGAGTGATACGTTTGTAATGGTTCCTGCCCACGTATTCGCCAGTCTGCTCGAGTTCAGCGTGGGAGCAAATGAACTCGCCACATTTCAATGCTCCGGTACCGGGCATGGAGCCATCGTTCCATTTGATTGCAAATCCGCATGGTTGTTGGCAACCAAAACATGCTGCAAGACCGAGCACAATGATTGCTCCATACCCGAGCAAAGTCA
>JAAXUU010000091.1:0-3468 GCA_013335845.1 Actinomycetota bacterium | reverse complement strand
GCTCTTCCGATCTGCTGCAAGACCGACTCTGGCCTCGCCCGTCTGTCCCGCACGCTCAAGCTCGGATCCGGCTGCCGCTCCCACTCCTGGGTTAGGCTCCATGAGTTCGCCTTCTTCCAGTCTGATACTCAACAAATCTTCTGCGTTGTAGATCGGAGGCGAGCTTTGGGTCCCTCTGACTACAATCGCCTTCAGGTTCTTTGAGCCCATCACAGCGCCGAATCCACCGAGACCTGCCGCGTTGTGGTCGGCAGATGCGATGTGGGCGTCGCGGACCAGGTTCTCTCCGGCAGGACCGATAAGCGCGATCTTGTGATCCGCACTATGCCTGGTCCAGAGGTTCTGTTGCGTGGCATAAGTGTCCATTAAGGACAGGTCGGTGGCGCTTCTTATCTCGACCTTGTCGTCCTCGATGAGCAAGTAGGAAAGTTTGGATGCCTTACCGATGAGCACGATGCCGTCCCAACCGGCGAATTTAAGTTCTGCACCGAAATGAGAGCCCATGGTCGAGCGGTAGTACGATTCCGCCGGGTAGCCCAAAGGCGATACGGCCTGTACGACGACCCTTGTGTCGATGATACCGGTGCTTGCACCGGTCAAGATCGTAAGGACGTTCTCAGGGTCAAAAGCCTTGACATTAGGGCCTACCATATCCCAATGCATCTTCGCCCCGATGCCTCTACCTCCGACCCATTGCGGTAGGTAGTTCTCAGTCGGAATGGTTGTGATGCTCTCGGAGGAAAGATCTACCATGAGTATCTTGCCTGTATAGCCGTAAAGATCTGGCATTACTGTTTCCTTTCCACTAGTCGCGGACTGTTTAAACACTCGTTGCGTCCAGTACGCATGTCTTTATCCTGCAATCTTTCCGCACATGACCTCTAGGTAGCATCTTGTCACCTGGTCCGGGGCGGGTGTCTCGTATACATCCTTGAAGGAAATCGTGCTGCCGATGTCCACCTCTAATTCAAGTCTCTCTGAAACGAAGATTATCTCTCCGCTGCCGTCGAAATATGTGGTCTTGATCTTTGCTGTGAAGGGTTGCGTATAAGTGGAAGAGATATCTCCGCTGACAGTAACACTGCCAGAGCTCCGGATTGCATTGATGTTCGCAAGCGTGACGGCGGTTTTATCTACCACGAGAACGGCGCCTGTCAGCGAAAGCTTCACTACAATCCCTGATTCTGTGTTGAAAATAGACGAGTCCTCGGCTTTCTCAACCCAAGAAGCCGATAGTGCTTGCGACGGACAATGGGCAACACACTTTGGGTCGCCGCCGCAAAGATCACACTTCACGCAGACGTTCTCCGCTGGGATGTAGTGCACTCTTGAAGGTATGATCGGACATGCATAAAGGCAGAGTTGGCAGCCTACGCAAGCCTCCCGATCAATGACCCTGGCTCCGGTCTCCGGGTCGACGTGGCAGGCATCGTTAGGGCAGATCGCCACACATTCAGCGCCTGGGCACTGCTTGCAAAGTTCTGCTGAGGAAACATACCCTCCGAGAATGTCCGTACGAATCCGTATGGCAGAGAAATCAGGATTGACAACACCCCATTTACTGATCGAGCAGACAATCTCGCATTGTCGACAGCCCGCGCATAATGCCGGGTCGTGTACAATGCGACCCATTGACAGCTCTACACCATCGAAGATCTTCTCTTCTTCCGGCTCCTCAGAGGGTGCAGCCGTCTCTGCCAGCGCTTGTTTCGGCGACAGCATGCCGGATACAATCACCCCACCGGCGGCCAACGTGCCAATACCTGTTAGGAACCTCCTTCTTGATAGTGAATCCAGATTATCGCTATATTCTTCCTTATCCAACTGTCATCCTCTCCTCTCTTGCTTCTTGATTGGTTTAAACCTTTAATTCGGAGTGACATCCAGAACACGAGCCAACAGGCACCATAAACGGGTAAAATCCTGGTGTTCCTTAACGCAACCTTCTTCTTCTTCGACAATGGAGCATGCAGCAAGCAGGGCTTCTTTCGCCGCGGTATGATCCTTGTAGGTCTTCTCCTGAATATAGCTTTGCAGCAGCGGATTACAGGGGTTTGTCCCGCAATCCGCTGCGTTCTTCAATATTGTGAACACGTTCACTTCCAGCTTGACGGCATTACCATGTTTCTCCAGAACAGCCTTATCGCCCGTACGAATAAAGGAGCAAAGGTCAGCGAGTGCTGCTTTTTCTTCATCGGGGAGTGAAGTTTCTGCCATGTACTGCTCTACTACTCCAGTCAACGCCATTACACCAAGTATGGAATTGAGAGATTGGCTGGGTTTCAGCCCGGATTGCGCGAGGGATTTAGTAAGCATCCGATACGTGTTCTCAAGATAGTCTCTATTGGACATACAGTCGCTCCACTCCGTTGTAGACGAAGCTCTGGTCAATAACCACATAACCCAACAACGTTATCTGATATTCACTGGCTAACTTGATGGCGGCGACTGATAGAGTCGACTTAGAGGCTACGACAAGTGACTTCAAGCGCGAATCCCCTTTCTTTTCTGACAATCTGTCTGACCACGAACTCTTTGAAGGCCATATCTTCCAGGTCATCCAGTCGTCGTTCGCGCAGATCATCCATTTCAAACCCGGTATCTACAGGCGTTAATAGAGAGTTACCCATGTGCGTTCCCTCATATCCATCGATGACGCAACAGGCAAGCGGCTGCGGTCCTTAAACGCTATTCCTTCTTACGTGTCGGCCACTTCTGTGGCTTGCCCATAGGCGACCGACCATTACATCACGGTGCGTCTAAACCAGCTTGGGGAGGTCATATGTCTCATACGAGAAGGGCAGAGCACTAATCACGCCGATACCGCCCAGCTCCTTCTCACCATACAGGTAAGCATCCTTGTATCCGGCGCTAACGAGGCCGGCGACCACCTGTTGGCCGACTGCTACAATGTCCTCGCTGTCGCCGAAGGTCAGTGCGCCCACAGGGCAGCCCTTGACGCAAGCTGGTTCCTCACCGCTGGTGACGCGTTCAAAGCACATAGCACATTTCTGCATCGCCTTGCTGGAGACCTCATCCAGATAGCGCGGGATATCGAAAGGACAGGCCTGATAGCAGTAGAAGCAACCTATGCAACGGCTTGAATCCACGACGACTATGCCGTCCTCCCTTTGCGTCAGTGCCTTAGATGGGCAGACCTGGGCACAAAGCCCGCAATGGGTACATGAGTGGCGGACGAAGATGTCTTGTTTATTCCCTCCGCCAACATCGATGTTCGCGGAGGTCACCCGTAACCACCTCAGAGCGTCGCGGTCGTCTTCGGTGACAGGTTGCACAGCTTCCAGAACCTTTAGCATCTCAACTGGTACCATCAACTCAGGAAGAACTTTCTCTGGCAAGGCCGTGATGTCGTAAGTGACCTCTCCGGGCAAGCCGTAGGTGTTCTTGCAGCTGCCCTCGCAGTAATGGCAGCCCACGCATTTGGAGGCATCGTAGAGGATGCCTTTC
>JAAXUU010000338.1 GCA_013335845.1 Actinomycetota bacterium | reverse complement strand
GGTCTTCGCTTCCTGCAAACCGGAGCGAGCCTCCGAGCCAACCGCACCTCGACGTGTGGCGATGAATGATTCGACCGCGCCGATGCGGTCGCGCGCGCTGGCAATCGTGGCTTGTGACGTTGCATAGGCGGCCTTCGCGTGTTCGGACGCATCCAAGACGCTCGTGAGTCGCGTCATAGCGGCACGTAGACCGTTGAGTTGCACGAGTGGGTCGAACGGTGGGGAAGTGAGAGCCGCACGTGCTTGGGAGGCAGCATCGCGAGCTGCTTTGGCGGAGGAAACAAGTTCGGACCCTCCGCGTGATTCAGCGGATGTCGCAGCCTGCTCCAGTTGTGTGATTTCCGCTTCGAGGGTTGCGGTGGCCTTAGCGAGGTTATCGCGCGCTGTGGTTATCGCGGCCAGTAGGCGTTCTGCCTGAGCATCGGCGTTCTCTGCCGAGCGAACCGATACGGCTGCACCGCTCTTGTCGCCTTTAGAGTTCGCGGCCTGAGCCTCCTCGAGCGCCTTTCGGGCGAAGCCGAGAAGTTCTTTTGCTTGCGCGTCGTCGTCGGCGACCTCGCCCAAGGCGCTTGGGAGATAGGAGGCCTTGAGATCGGTAAGAGTCTTAGATGCCGCTTCGAGCTTGTCTTCGCACGCCGTGATGCGTTGTGAAACTGCGGTTATGACTTCGCCGACCCGTTCTGCAAGAGCACGTAGTTGGGCGAAACCCTCGGCCTTCTCGTCGAGACTCGCATCGGCGCTACTCGCAAGTTCGATGATCTTCATGAGCATCCCGCGCTTTGTATTTTCGTCCTCCGGTGTGGAGTCGTAGACACTCTGTTGGAGGTGGAATGCTTCAGCTATGTTCTTCTTGGCCGTTTCGAGAACCGCACTGTACTCTTTTATGGCATCTGCACCGAATTCCGCCTCGGCGAAACCGAGTTCCTGCTCGGATGATTGGACGGCGTCGTCAACCTCGACCAACAGCTTCCCGGCGCGCGTCTCGAGTTCTTTGGTGCTGAGTTCCGCCGGTTGGGCGGAGGATGTCGTGGTGCCTTTGGAGCGGCGACGTCTGATGAAGATGAAAGCGGCTATGGCCACGAAGGCTATTATCAGGATGAGGGGCAGGATCCAAGCCGAAGAGGATGATGAGGCGGATGTCACGGTCGTCGGCGATGCGGCGGGTTCCCCCGACTCACCATCGAGAGCGGCTTGATAACCCTCCGTTGCAGCGATAGCAGCACCGGCCCAATCACCTGATTGGAGCATGGGCTCGATATAATCTGCGGCTACCTGGTTGAGTTGCGAGTCGGTAAGGGGGAAATCCTCGTCGACCGACCATGCATACTGGTGGTCCTCGATCGCCACCGCGAGTAGGATGTCGTTCAAACCCAGGCCGTTGACAACCGCCGTTTCATCGGTCCAATCCTGCGAGCCTATGCCGTCGAAGGAATCGACGTATACGACGAACAGTTGTACTCCGGTATCGTCATTGAATTTCTCAAGGGCGTTCTCGGCTTCATCAGTGTCACTACTGCTGAGAACACTGGCTTGATCGGTGATGTAAGCGGAGCTCAGAGTGATGGGGGACACGGCAAAGGCGGGTGCCGCGCAGGTCGCCCAAGCGAGGGCGAACATACAGACTAAAAACGAAAAACGTTTCACCATATTCACTGGATCACCCCTAATGACGGGTGCGAACTCATCGCATCCGGGAACGACGTTTCAGTGTGTAAAATGTATCACAAAAATGATGCCCTGATTAAAACGGTTTCATGTCATATTCGCTCGGGTTTTGGCTCGGGTTTTGCCAATCTATCCCTGTCGACACTTTGAAAGAAACGAAGGGTTCTCCTACCTTAAACGATACATCATATTGAAACGTCCCCGGCATTTCTTTACACTCCTAGAGGGCGCGGAAGCGATGGGGGTTTGCAACGTACCGAGAAGGGCCGGAATGGCGACGCAAGAGCGAAAGCATCACATAGATATCCTGAATTGTCTGGCGTGTTTCGCCGTTGTGGTTTTGCATAGCAGCGGGGATGTATTCGTTTTCAGTCCGACTCCGCACTGGTATGGAAACATGTTTTTCCAGACGATAGCGCATTGGGCTGTTCCGGTCTTCTTCATGCTGACCGGAGCGACGTTGTTGGGGTACAGAGCGAGATACACGACAAAGGAATTCTTCAAGAAGCGAGCGAGGCGCATACTCATCCCTTTTCTGATATGGTCCTGCATCTATATAGTGTGGAATGTCATCAAGGGGACGTACCCCTTTCCTTCGTTCACCGCGATCGTAGGTATGCTATTGAACAATGATGTGCAGAATATCTTCTGGTTCTTCTATGCGCTCATCCCTATTTATCTGTGCATACCGGTGATTTCCCTCGTCGCAAAGAAGGAGAACGTCAAGACCCTGTGCTATTGG
>JAAXUU010000090.1 GCA_013335845.1 Actinomycetota bacterium | reverse complement strand
ATTGAAGGAAATCATAGGGCCCAATCATGCCCTTCCTTCGGATCTTGTTCCAAACGCGAAGTCGGTGATAACCTTCTTCTTGCCTTTTTCCAAGGAGGTTGTCGAGAGTAACATTTCCTGAGAGGAAAGTTCAAAAGAGTGGGACTTCGCATATATTTCGGGAATCGGTACATTCGGACTCAACAATATGTTCATAACGAAGAGTGGCTGCTGTGGCAGGCTGGGCAGCATAGTAACCGATATCGAACTGACCCCTACGGTTAGAATAAATGAGGAGTATTGTCTTTATAGGCATAACGGCACATGTAAGAAGTGCATACAAAAATGTGTCAATAATGCCTTCTCGATACAAAACGATGAAGTGCTTTTCGACCGTAATAATTGCAATGACCAGATCTATGAAATAAACGTTCCGGTGTACCCGATCGGCTTAGGCGATGCGTGCGGAAAATGTATGTGTGGTGTACCTTGCTCGTTGATGGTCCCGAGAAAAATCGATTACGAGCATTTCGATGATGTGAATCTCGGCTTGCTCAGTTGTACCCACCGGTTGTTTCTCTGAAAACGAACGGGTTCCTTTATTCATCCATCTCACCATAACCCCGGAATCAAACGGTATTTGACACGTGCCGCATATTCTCGATAACCCGGCAACTTTTTATGGAGCGTCCGATCTTCCAGCCTGGTGCGAAGTACGAAAAGCATAGCAATGACGAAGGCTGGAATCATTGCCCACCAAGAACCAAGTATGAGCGGAGTGACTAGATAATAGGCGATCATCCCAAGATATCCGGGATGACGGATGTACTTATAGGGACCACTGCTGCAGACCTTTTGTTCCCTATCGGATTGGATCCTTACCACATCGGAGAAGAAACGATTCACTCTCATCGCCCAGATTTCCAGAGCACAGGCAAGTATGAATACGGCTATTGAGGCAATACGCATACCGGAATCTATATCCGCAGACCAGTTCCAGCGGTAATCAAACCCGGTAATCAGGAATATAACCATCATGCTTAGGACTATGAGCGTTCCCAGAACCTTATCCCAATTCTCAACATATTCTTTTTTTCTGCCTCGCTCAGCCAGAACCTCCAACGGGATGAAAAGTAGACCGATCAGGTCGACCGACACCAGGACAATCAGAAAATACCAGGCAAACGGCCACTTCACCGTTCCAGCTGATATAAACAGCAATAAACCGACAAAAATCCAAGCAGCCGGGAATTGCTTCATTCGCCTTATGACGTTTCGTCGGATTTCCGGTTCACTGTCTGACAGCTTTTTTAGAAATCCCATGTTGACTATCCCTCCTTTGGTTTCTTCAAGCAAGATAGTTCATACTTCCGTTAGGCTCTTAGTAAGGATTTACTACTCAAGATACTATCGGCTTGAAAGAGTTCATCCTATACGCTTTCCGATAAAACGTACTGCGAAAGGTTTGAAAACAATAGACATTTTGCCACCTTAACATTATATAACCGAAGGATAGTAGTATTGATATTGCATACCCCTATTTCAATCAGATTGTTGGACAGCTGCAACCTTATTTATTTATCAACACTACCCTCTTCGAAAAGTAGAGCACCTAAGCTCTGCCAAATGTAACATCGATAAATTGTCGAGGTTGTGATGCGGGATTATGGCGGGATTCAACCGACGCATAAAAAGAAAACGCCACCCGAAGATGACGTTTTCGCAGGTATTTAATGGTAGGCCGTGGGGGGCTCGAACCCCCGACCTTAGGATTAAAAGTCCTCTGCTCTACCAGCTGAGCTAACGACCCATTAAATGTATGCGCGAATTGGTAGTTTACCTAGACCTACGCCTGAGGTCAATGCATAAATCGCAAACGACCTTAAGCATTCCGCTGGCTCCGGATTTGCTCCTGCTTTACTTCGGCTTTACTTCGATTGAATCCGGTTTGACTCCGAATTTGCTTGGATTCCTACAATTGCAAGACCGGATGGATGTCGTCCATCGTCACCATACGCTTTCGATGCGCTACGAAGCTAGTAATCAGAAATGCCACGACTCCGAACGCACAGAGTACCCCGACGCATTCCCACGCATAGGCCATGTTAAGACCGGAGATAAACTCTCTCATACCGGCAACAGCGTACGTCATAGGCAGGAATGGATTGATGACCCGGAAGAATGCCGGAGTCGTCTCGATTGGAAATGTTCCAGCCGCACTGCTGAGCTGCAGTACCAGTAGAATGACCACGACGAGCTTACCTGGGAAACCGAAGGCCGCCGAAAGCATTTGAACGATGGCGGCAAACACTAGGGCGATCAGAATCGCGAAGCCGTAATACCCGGCGATATGCAGAGGTTCTATCTTCAGTGCGAACTGGATCACCAGACAGAGGAGCACCGCTTGCACGACCGCTATCGCTGCCATCGGTAAGAAACCGGCCCAAACGGCAACGCTCGGAACCGCATTACTCGCAACGATTCGGCTATTCAAGGGCTTCCGTACAAGGGAGATAACCAACGCGCCGACCCATAGGCCGAGCGCTATGAAATAGGGCGCGAGACCCATACCATAGGTATCCACCGATGTGTAGTAGCTCTCCTCGATAGCGATGGGGTCGCTCATCACATCGATTTTCGCATCCTTTTCCCTATCGCTTATCGAGAGTTCCTCGACGCGGTCTTCGAGGGCAATCTCTAGATCATCGCTCCCCTCCTTCGCTGCGCCGATGTTCTCGGTAAGGTTCGAGCTCCCAGCCGCCATCTGCTCGAGTCCCGCCCCGAGCACAGCGCTCCCCTCGGCTATCGCCGATGTCCCGGTCGCAAGCGCACTCGTACCTTGGGCGAGGGAGGATGTTCCGGTCGCAAGCTGGTTCGCCCCCTCCGCGGTCGCCGCGGTTCCTGCGGCTAGAGGCGTGAGGCCTTGTTCGGAAAACAGAGCGAGACCGCTTGCGAACGTGTGCATTCCTGTATTCAGCCCAGTCATCGCCGAATCGAGTGCGCCGATGGTCTCGACAAGCGACGGGGTTCCCGTTGCCGGATCACCCGCGTTGACCATCGTATTGAACGCGGAGATGCCCCCTTCGATGACAGGGGCCGAGGCTGCCAGTGCCCTTGCTTTAGCAGTGACTTCGAGTGCGGTCTCCGACAAAGGTACTCCGTCGGTCCCTGCCATGATAGCCTGGATCTCCGCGATTTTCGTTGCATCGTCTTTGGCCGGGTCATTGAGAATGGAGTCGATGCTATCTACCCCGGTACTCACAGTGTAGGCATCTGAAGCGAACGCATCGGCCTCCTCGGTCATACCGACGGTTGCGTCTGCCAGCCCCTGGATGCCGATGGCAAATGGCGTCATGAGAGCGGAAATCCCGTGAATACTCGTCGCGAGCTGCTCAGTCCCGGCTGCTAATTCCTCAGCTCCGCTTGCCAGCGTCTGCCCGGTGGCGCTGACCTGTTCAGCTCCTGCAGCAAGAGCCTCTGTACCCGTTGCGAATGTTTCCATGCCGGTAGCGAGCGCCTGCGTCCCCGTATCCAGCGTCTTTGTGCCTGTTGCAAGTTCTTCGAGACCACCGGTCAGAGCAGCTGCACCCGTTGCTGAACTCGAGAGCCCCTGCGTGATGATGCCCGACCCCAAATGCATAGCCTTAAGATCTTTTGACAAGTCCCCGGCGCCATCGGCAGACTCTTGGATATTCACCGCAGCATCATCCATCGAAACGAAGATATTCTCGTAGAACTGCTCGCTCACGTTCTCTCGTAGTGCGGCAATAACCTGCTCGAACACGGATTCGCCTATCTGTGAGGCGATCATGTTCAACGATTGGTTGTATTCGATTTCGACCAGAGCTTGCGTCGGTGTATCGGTCGTGGCGCTCGCGATATTGCGGGAGAAATCCTTGGGAATAGTGAGCATGATGTAATAGTCGCCGGCAGCAATCCCTTTCCCAGCTTCATCCGCCGAGACGAAATTCCACTGTAAGCCCTCGTCGTTATCCTCGAGACTTGCCACCAGATCATCGCCGATGTTGATTTCCTCTTTCCCGTGTTTCGTGCCTTCATCGTTGTTCACAACAGCCACCGGGATTTCACCTAGCGAGTTGTATGGATCGAGAATTGACCAGAGAAAGAGTGCTCCATACAAGAGAGGGATAACAGCAATCACAGCAACGAGGACTTTCATGACGCGGGAAGCCGCTATATTCTCGATTTCATGTCGCGCGAAGCGCAAACCTCTGATGGGTGATACCATCACGCACCACCTTGTTTTATGTGCGCCACCTCGGCCGAGGCCCTATCACCCGCAGACTCATCCAAATCATCGTGGGCATCCTCATAGAAACCTTGCTTGCCACCGACGATGGCAGGGGCCTTCGTCCCGGTGGGGCTTCCCATGTGGGAGCTTTGCTCATGCAGCACAACGCGCTTCTCGACCGTATCGCGCTGCATGCGTGCGCCCGGCGAGAGAAGAACCACGGCGTCGGCTCCCCGAGCGATCTCATATTCAGTGCAAGCGACGAGTATCGTCAGGTCCCCTTGCACCGTCAGCAATTTCAAGAAGTGCATGAGCTTTCGCCCTTGATGTTGGGTGAGGTTGGTCTCGATATCGTCGATCATGAGAATCTTTGGTCGACACACCATACCGAGGGCGATTCCGAACCGAACGTTCTCCTCGGCGCTCAATTCTTCTGCGCGTTTAGCAGATAGTTCGCCGAGCGCCCACACCCGAAGATACTCGGATGCTTGCTTACTGCCACCGCGGCGACCGTATAATTCGAGTTCAGCGGAGGTGATCGCCAGCATTGACAGGGATGATTGCACCTCATTGATGCGAGCGAAGAAACCGAGACCGGCGATTTTCCGCATCCTATTCCGCTCTTTGGGAAGAGTGAACCCGGAGACCTTCAGTACCCCCTCATTGAACGCCATGCGTCCGCTTAACGTGAGGAGAAGGGATGTTTTACCAGTGCCGTGCTCACCACAGAGCGCGATTACCTTGCCTTCCGGAATCATCATGTCGATCCCGCCAAAAGCTTGGCCTCGCAATGTCTTCAATCCTAAGTTCTGCGTTATGATATATGACTCTTGTATAGCATCTCGCGTGATAAGATCGAGTACGATAGGCTTCAAACCATCCAAGAGATCCACCTCGCATTGAATTGGGATATCCTTGCCGGATATCGTCCAATCGACTTTAGGCTGGTAGAACAGTATATCCCGCTTACAGGTTCCAGTGCAAGACGCTGCAAAATCAGGAAACCGATTAAGGAAAACATTGGCTCTTACCTGGGAACTTTATATGGAAGCCTTGCTCGGGAACTTACTTTGAAACTACCCAGACCTTGTTGAAGCATTCCATCATCTTCGCTGTGATAGGACCCGGTTCCGTATTGAGGGGAATGATACCGAACTCATCACTTACGACAAACGATTCCGATATCGTTTCGCAGCACTGAACACAGATACCGTTCTTGTAACCGAGCGTATTCGCCAGATCGCGCACGAGGGTATTGGTTGCAGAGAGCACTTCCCCTTTCGCTACAAGGGAGTCCGTTCCACCGAGCCATATAGTTCCCAGTTCCTCGAGTTCAGCAGGACTCGGCAATCCTTGGGAAGCGATTCCGGGTAGTTGGCGCGAAGGCTCCACCGTAATCGTCACGATATCCTCATCCTCGACGAAAATGCACAAGACCCCGTCAGGGTAATCTCGCGTCATGTTTTGCAGCGACCACTCGACGCGCGATCGAATCCATGCCTGTAAAGGCGCGCTTATGCCATAGGTGGGAAGTGAGCGCATATGACGCGAGAACAAGGGGAGTTTGCCACCGGCGAGTCGCCAGCGAAAGTTGAATAGAGGCGCCGAGGCGTTTTGGATTTGTTCGCTTTGGATTTGCTCGTTTTGACCCTGCTCGGTTTGGACCTGCTCGGTTGACGCCTTCTCATCTTGCATGCTCATAGGGTGAGAACTCTCTTTCTAGCTGTCGTCATCTGATTTTTTGGACTTCAAGCCGATGCCCGCGAGCACCATGGAAACTCCGGTTACAATCGATACGATACCCGGGCCCGGGCATATAAGCATCGGAATCCCGATAAGAATCAGGATGATTCCGCCTGTGATAGCCGCCTTCTTTTCTTTGCGGGTTTTGGGATTCGAGTATTCCGCCTTTTGCTTCAGGATGAAAACCTGTAAGAACCCTTTCTTTTAGGGCATACGAGAGTTTCCCGTAGCGTGCTCCTAAGAACCCGGGTCACCTTCGCTCCAATCACCGCTGGCAAGTGGATATGTGGGGATAAGAATTGCCGCGGCGCTTTGGGATGGCATGGCAGCCAGAAATAAGACGGTAATGATTAGCGCAATGGAAAGAACAGAAAACCATACTTAAATCATCAACCCTTAGGAGGTGTGAAAATGAAAAAATGGTTTTCTG
>JAAXUU010000089.1 GCA_013335845.1 Actinomycetota bacterium | reverse complement strand
GCGGATCGGGAAGAAGAACCTGCTCGTGCTCGCGCTCGTCCTGAGCGGGCTCGATGACCATTTCGCTCCCGTCAACCAGCTCAAGGTCACGTTCAACGACAAAACAAGATTACGGTGGCAGGGGAGCAATGCATATCCTCCGCACCTAGAGGATTTACTCGAAGTATTCATGAAGCATGGTCTATTTGGAGACGAAACCATCTCACTCTAGCATTGCGCGCACAAACGTACCTTTCTCACTTGTGGCGAAGGCGAGGTTTGACGATGAAACCATCAATATCCCCCTCTATCGATGAGTATATCGCGAGGTTTCCTCAAGCGACCCAAGCGATCCTCCAAGAGATACGCTTGCTCATTTCTGAAACTGCGCCAGACGCAACGGAAACCATTGCATATGGGATACCAACGTTCGATCTCAAGGGTAAGCACCTCGTGCACTTCGGCGGCTATGAGCATCACATCGGGTTCTATCCCGCGCCAACCGGGATTGAAACCTTCAAGGAGGAGTTCAAGCCTTATAAAAGCGCGAAGGGTTCGGTTCAATTCCCTCTCGATAAACCTATCCCTCTCGACCTCATTCGTCGAATCACGTTGTTCCGGGTCGAGGAGATTCTCGGCAAGGGGAGATAGGTACTAGGAATAGCGACCGAAATGCGTGAAGACCGCGCGTCCTGTATGGCCAAGAATCACAAAAATAGGGCCACGCGGATGTGACCCCATTCTTTGTGTACCGCTGGCGCTATCGCTAGCGGCGTGTGGTTTTATGCGTCGAGTTCACCGCTGGCAAGCTCCTTACCGAGGAGGTAAGGGAGCGTGGTGCAGGCAGCTCCGTAGTTTATACCTTCCATTTCGAACGTATAGATGTTGGCGAACATATCTCCGATCATCGTGCCGACATTGAACAGACCGGGAATGGGCTGGTCATTCTTGTCGCAGACACGAAGGTGGGTGTCGGTGCGCAAACCTCCGAGGACCGTCAGGAACATGTCGGAGGTAGTACCGCCATAGAAGGGTGGTTCGGTGATCCCTACGAGATAGTGCGGGTTCTTATAGAATTCGGTGTCCTCGCCGGTGGCGCAGAACTCGTTGTAACGGTTCACGGTATCGACGGCCGCATCGGGAAGACCGAGGGCGGAAACGACTTCCTCGATGGTGTTTCCAGTTGCGTAACCGGCAGCGGTCCAGGACTGAACGAGTTCCTCGGTTGTGAACGGAGCACTTCCTTGAGGGAAGTTACTCTTGTGCCAAGGCCCTCCGTCTTCGGCGTAGTTGCTGCTCCAGATGCAATAGGCGGTCTTTCCCGGCTGGTGCGTGAGGGCTGCGCTAGCCATAGCGCCGATTGTGTCTTCATTCATGAAACGCTCTCCGTTCGCGTTCATCATGAGACCGGTGTGAGCGGTATAGGGCTGGGCGATTGGGAACGGAGCATAGAGCATCATGCAGTTCGGTTGGGCGACCTGCCAAGCTGCGCCGATCCATAATCCCATCTTTTGGCCATCACCCGGCATTAATCCACCAACTCCGAACCCTAGGTTGTAATCCACGGGGATATCGCCTTCGGCGAGTAGGGGTAGTGCCTGCGGGCAGTACTTCGCCATCATATCCTTGTTATGTGAGAAGTCGCCGGTTGCCATGACGACTGCTTTCGTTCCTTCGTATTTGATATAGGCGCCGTCTTTGCCGGTTGCGATAACCGCGACTACCCTTCCGGTATTGTCGTCTTCACGAACGAGTTGGACAGCTGTCGTATCGTAGTAGATGGCGCCTCCGGCTTTTGTGACCAGGTCTGCGAGAGCGTTAACAGCATAGGCTTGCAGCATACCGATCCCTCCGTTGAGTTCGGCCTCCTCTTTATAATAGGCATGGGCTCCGGGAGCTTGGTAGAGCAGATCATCGGGAGCGAAGGTACCGCACGATTCGACGGTGGTCTTGACGCCGGCTTCGGCCATGTGATCGATCATCCAGTTCATGGCTTCTTCGGAGTTGTTATAGTGGCGATACCACAATGTCTGGTTGAAGTTGCAGGAGTTAGCGAAGGCTTCTTTCCGATAGAAGACCTTGGCATCGGGCTTGCTCAACCCCATCTGCTGCATCACTTTCGAGTAGACTGCGTTGTTAGATCCGCCGCGGGAGACCGGGGCACTGGATGCCGATATGAGGATCACACTACCGACTCCGTTGTCGAGACAGGACAGGGCGGTTACGAGACCGGAAGTACCTGCGCCGATAACGACGACATCCGCCGTCTCGGTTGCGGTTATCTGATCTTCTGAAACGGGGTCTGGGGCGACCTCGAATGACCACGTCGAAGTGGCGGTCGTCAGAGCTTCGGCAACGGCAGCGCTGGCCGCACTTGTCGCGTTGCTACCGCTCGCCTGGCATCCGGCAAGACCTGCTGTCACGGCAGCAGCACCTACGGTTGCGGCTCCCTTCAAAAACAACCTGCGATCGAATTCCTTGCTTCCCATTGCTCCTCCTATATGTTGGTTTACAGGTTCAAGACGGGCTTCGCAAAAAGGGTCCTGTTCAGTGTTTTCATTCCTCTTGCTCATATACCGCCTTGAAGAGTCGGATCTACACAGTGACTAGATGTGTCGAATGTACAGATCGGACCTTCAGGGAACTCTAGATTCATCGCACACCCGGGACATCGTCTGTAGGGGGTGATTGTAGTGCGCCGGTCGAATCAGTCTCATATCACCCCCTACAGACGATGTTTCAACACCATTCCGATTCTAAAGTTCCGGTTAGATCCAACGGATGCATCTGTGCTAGTAGGCATTCGAAGGATCCATAGTTTCAGGACCATACGTTGGTGAGAGTCAGGCAAACGGACACGGTATACCTCTCACGGATGGCGGACTGAATCAGGTACATTCGGGAAAAAGGAGGAACCATGGCACAGAGAGAAATGAACCGTAGGTCGTTTTTGAAGGGATCGCTACTGGCAGGAAGCGCAGTTGCAACAAGCGCACTCGTCGGGTGTGGCGCAGCTCCGGCACAGGAATCAAGCGCTGCCGAATCCGCTGCGGCGCTTCATACTTGGGAGGTCGCCCCGGAACCGATCGCGGATGGTGATATCGTGGAGACATTCGATGCGGATATCGTTATCGTAGGCTCCGGCGCAGCAGGTATCTTCGCTGCTCAGAGCGCTGCCGAGGAAGGTGCGAAAGTCATCATCATCGAGCAATCCGGATCGTGGCAAGGTCGCGGCCTCGATATCGGAAGCATCGGAAATGCGTTTCAGAAGGAAAACGGGTACGATAAGTACATCAATGCCCGTGAAGCTGAAGAGATCTTCTATCAGTGGGCTCACTGTAAGGTGAACCGTAATCTATTCCGTTTCTGGGCGGATAACAGCGGTGCTGTTTTCGATTACTACGCAGAGTATCTTAAGACTAATTTCGATATGGTACCTTACATGAGCTCTACTGCAATCCCTTCCCACTACGATGCCGACGTGAACTTTAGGGAGCTCCCTACGTGTCAGTCTTATGGTCAAGGTTGGTTCGATGCTGATGGTAACTGGCTTATGGTCGGCGTTCTAAACAAGATCGCTACCTGGGCACAGGAGCTTGGAGCCGATTTCCGCTTCAACACGAAGGCTGAACAGCTTATCCGTGAGGAGAATGGCCCTGTTACCGGAGTGATAGCTTCGACCGATGCGGGTTATGTGAAGTTCAATGCTGCGAAGGCGGTCATCCTTGCTACGGGCGATATCGGAGGGAACCAGGAAATGCTCGCTGCGTGGTGCCCTATGTGTCTTGATGTGGATGCAAACGCCTACACGCCCGCAAACGGCAACTTAGGCGACGGCGTCAAGATGGCGATGTGGATCGGCGCTGACGTTCAAAAGGGTCCTGCAGCCCCGATGGTACATCCGCTCCCCATCAAGTCCGGGCCGCTTTCCCAGAATGGAGACCTTGGCTTTCTGTGTGTGAACAGAAATGGCGAGCGGTATTCCAATGAGTTCAATAACACACCGGGTATCTGTAACGCACGCCTCAACCAACCTGGCAATATCGCATATACCATTTATGATGGCGACTACAAGAACAAAGCGCTCAAACAGGTTCCGGGTAACGTCAGCCTCAGCGGCCTTCCAATAGTCGACGACACGACTGCCCAAACGATCGAGGCTGCTGTCGCTGCCAACGATGGCACGCTTTTCAGGGCGGATACGATCGAGGAGTTAGCCACCCTTATCGGAGCGGAGCCGGACGCACTCGTTGCTACCGTTGCACGCTATAACGAATTGGTTGCGCAAGGTGAGGATGTCGATATGATGACTCCGTCAAATTGGCTTTCGGGCATCGAGACACCTCCGTATTATGCATCCTATATTGCAGCTACGACCCTTGTATGTATCTACGGTCTCAACTGCGATTCCCAATCTCGCGTATGCGATACCGACGATACCCCGATCGAGAACCTCTACGCGATCGGTAACGTGCAAGGCAATTTCTTCGCGGCAGATTATCCGCTTATCGCTCCCGGTGTCAGCCATGGCCGATGCATGACCTTCGGCAACCTGCTGCCGAAGGCGATTTTGAAGGGCGAACTTATCTAAGCGCCCTACTCAAAAGGTTGTCGATGGTCCGTATGGTGTGCTCCTCACATCATGCGGACCATCTGCAGTTATGCCTTGATTATGCTTTGAATTGAGAGAGGATACATTCTTGGAGTTCGTGGCGTCCATGAACTCCAAGTTTCTCGTAGATATGCCGCGCATGCGTCTTCACCGTACTGTTCGAAAGGAAGAGCTCTTGTTCGATTTCCGAAAAAAGCTTGCCGCAAACGAGCAGGAAGAGCACCTCTCGCTCCCTAGCGCTGAGTCCGTAGATTTCTGCTGCCCTATCGCATGGATTGAGCCAGTAATTCTTCGATGAGTCGCTTAGAGTTTCATCGCTTCTGCGCGCGCAGAAAATATCTAGTTTGGTGAAAGATACCATGGCTGCGATCAACAGGATGAGAGCTACAAAAAACGAAGTATAAGAAATGGGTATCTGTATGCTGGATACCATCATTGTCGTACTCATGCCGATGCCCATGCCGATAAGCATCCCAAGGTGGGACGCCGCTTCCACGAGACCGAAAACCAATAGAGCTGAGACTTTAGATCGACCCACATAATCAGAGAATATGATCCAGATGCAGATTTCGAAAATCACATAACTCATACCTATCGCACAATCAGCTATGGTAACCCAGTATCCGGTGAGCAAGGGGAGGCCGAATATACCTGCGATCATGGTTATCAAGGTCACACGATAGGGAAGACCCATATCGAATTTGAATCTCCCCGACAAGCACGCGGCGGCGAATGACAGCGAAGCCAGGGCGATGCTCGCGAAGAACAGCTTGTTTGACAGTGCGGGGTCGAAGCTGAGCCCCATAGACGCCGACCCGCGTAGATACCCCAAAGTTATGCCATAGGCCAAAACGCTCAAGAGAAACCGCCTCAGAACAAGAAAGACTTCCTTGCTGGGTATCTCTTTTGTTTTCCCTCCGGAGGACAGACGAGCGGCATTCGTGAATAAAACTAACACGGAAACAACGGGGAAGAAGACGGTCAGACCCTGAGCGAGAGGGGGTGGAAGTATTTGAGTGAGCAATATGAACAGGGCTGCAATACAAAAAGAGAACGAAACGCCCCGGATCGTATCACTGGTTTTGTGCGAACTGTAATAGGTTCCCCATAGAAGGAATAGCCACGCACTACCGCACCCGGTTACTAAGCCTGCGGCTATGAGTAAGGAACTTGATAAGGCTCCGGAGGAGCTACCTGAGACAATAGCTACCAGCGTCCCGAATGAAGTTATGGCTGCGAATATCAGCGCCTGGGCTCTTTCGGTGATCCGCGTTAGGAAATTCTCATACGTGAGTGATAGCACAATCAAGGACGCAGTGACCGCGACGAGAGAGAAGACTAGGAATATCGATATAGGGGTATAGTCGGTTCGAGGTCCGTTGAGGACGGGGGTGAAAAAGCAGAGATAACTCCATGCGATGAAAAAGGAGAGGCCAAGTGGCCTTATGTGTTCCTTACTTACACTACGCAGAACAGACCCACCCTTGAGCGAGTTCTGAAAGTCCGAATCGTTGTTTCCAGAAAAACTAACAGCAGCGCCCATGTTCCCCTTTTGGTGCAAGCATTTTCCCGTGAGTATAGTATATCAAACCCAGCGCCATGAAAGCCCTCGGTCGGAAATCCGGCCAAACAATAACGATTGCATTGCGCATCGATACTCAGCACCTACTTCCTGGCTCGCGACTCAGCGAAGCATGCGTCCGGCACGGAAGAGAGGATGCGTTTCTTTCCGCTCAAAACGGTCTCATACTATCAGCCATTCAGTCTAATCTAAGTGATTAGCACATTTGTCCGATGACCTAGTCATAGGATTGGCATAAAGTCAGCCCCATAATTCAGAAGTGCAGTG
>JAAXUU010000088.1 GCA_013335845.1 Actinomycetota bacterium | reverse complement strand
TATCAGTTCTTTGAATGAGAGCTCTTCGACGGGGCGTGTTTCTTTGATTTCCATTTATTCCTCCAATGCCCTGGTAAGGTCCTTACGAGTACCGGTAACCGTGCAAAATATGGAACCGTCCGCGACAAGGACATGTATGTCATCGCCGGCGTTCAGTGTCTCCACTGATTTGATTATCGTTTTCTCATCTTCTTGCATGGCAACCGCGAAACCGCGTTGCAAGATAGCAAGAGGTGAAAGATCCTGCAAACGCGAGGCGGCGAGGCCCAAGCTGCGCTCGAACGGTGCGAATACCGTCGTCTTAACGCGGGCAAGCCGCTCCCCCAAATACCCCAGTTTTTGACTATCTTTCGCGAGGGCATCCGGAATAGCGAGTGTGAGACGGTCAGACGCCGTATCGAGAGCAAGGAATCTCATCCCCAATAACACGTTGAGGTCTCTGAAAATCGGGCGGTCTTCTATACGAGTAAGACGGTGGGATGAACGTACCATAGAAGAAGAAAGTGCATTCGCGAGTCGCATGCCATCGTTATTCACGCGCGATAGAAGCTCATCGCTTGAAGGTGCTATCGCCTCGGCGGCGGCAGTCGGTGTAGAACAACGGACATCCGCTACCATATCTGCAATCGAGTTGTCCGGCTCGTGGCCGATACCGGTGACAACAGGGACAGAGCAGGCTGCGATCTGACGGGCAAGCTGTTCATCATTGAACGGCATCAGATCCTCATAGGATCCGCCGCCACGTACGAGCATGATCACATCCGGTCGTGCATCCTCGGCAACGCGCAACCCCTTGCATATTTCCGCTGCTGCGCCGACTCCTTCGACAGCGACTCCGCAGATAAGGACCTCGCCGAGAGGATACCGCCTGCGTAATGTGCGAAGGCAATCATGTATGGCTTTACCGCGTGGAGATGTGACTATGGCTATTTTCTGGGGTAGTTCGGGAATGGGCCGCTTGCGAGAAGGATCCATAAGTCCTTCTTTTTCAAGTTTCTTCGCAAGCAGGGCGACGCGTAAACGCAGATCGCCCTCCCCCGCTACCCGGATTTCCCGTACCGAGAAGTTCATGGACCCTCTGGCAGGATAGGCACTGAACGTGCCACGAACCTCGACCAACATGCCGGTTCGAAGCTCGACATCGCATGCCTCGTATACGTTGCGCCAGATAAGGCACGACATTTTCGCTGCATCATCCGAGAGAGTGAAATAAACCGCTTTATAACCGCGCTTATCTGAAAGCTCGGAAACCTCACCGACAACCGTGACCGAGATGCCCTCAAGCGTACGTTTGACCAAATTCATTGCCTGTGTAACCGACAGCGGTTCATAGCCATCGGTAGACACAGGAGATGTCTCAAAGTTCTGCACGGACATCAATCACGCGAGATTCCGACGAAGTACAGAAGTTGGAGCAGAGAAGCAAGCGCCGCCGCAACGTAGGTAAGCGCCGCAGCTGTGAGTACGGTGCGCGCACCCCTTGTTTCCGCTTCGGGAAGCCTTCCGCCGTTGATAGCTGCTATCGCACGCGATGAAGCATTGAATTCAACAGGCAACGTGACGATCTGGAACAAAACCGCAATGGCGTAGAGAGCGATTGCAGCATAAACAAGTCCGATGAAGTTGAAGATGAATCCGATGAACAATAAGACCATCCAGATACTCGAAACGAAATTCACCGCCGGAACCAAAGCCATCCGGATGTTCGCCGGTGCATAGCTCTTCGCATGTTGGACTGCATGACCCGCTTCGTGGCAGGCAATAGCGGTCGCCGCGACACTACGTCCGTTATAAACTTCCTGTGAAAGATTGAGGACGTTCCTTTTCGGATCGTAGTTATCGCTCAGTTTGCCATTTATGACGTTGATGGGAATGTTCGATAGACCGTTCGAATCGAGCATGCGGCGCGCAGCCATAGCTCCCGTCTCTCCACTGGAGATAAGGACTCGTGACCAGACTTTGTATTTGGAATTGATATATGCCTGTGCACCCAAGCCGAGGGCTAGCGTGACGATTAGCAACAACCAGTAGTTCATGTGTTACACACCTCCGAGGTGATCTTGATGCGATGGACGCAAACGTATACTGACAATAGTATCGCGAACTTCCGACAATATCAGTCGCCTTGACAGCATTCGGTAACCTTGAGCGCACCATCTTCAACACTCAAACACAGTTTGCCCTCTAATAGCTGAAGCAACTCGTCGCCGACGAGTTCACGGCGCCAACCTTCCATAATCGGGATATCATCGCCATCTCCGTTTACGACCTTCACCATATCTTCGCGAGAGCCCAAAAACTGCATGGCTACTCCGTTTTCCTTTGCGCGGAGGTGAAGTAGCGCAAGCATCAAATCGACCGCGCCCTCGGAATCGCCATGTGATTTACCGCGCCGTCCGACTTTAGGCCATGTCTCGGGATCGGTTTTGAGTGCCTCCTCGATCAATACGACGATTTCCTCCATGGAGCTCTGGCTCAGATGCTCCCCGATACCACGCACCTCGCAAAGGGATTCTACGGTCGATGGTACTCGGCGAGCGATTTCGACCACCATTTCATCCGATACTACCCATTTCCGGGGGAGATTCCTCTTTTGAGCAGTTCTCTCACGCCACGCGGCGACTACGCGCACGATTGCGAGTTGTCTACGCGTCAGAGAGGAGATACGGCGTACCTTCCGCCACATCTCTTCAGGGTCGATCTTATAGGTATGGGGATCTGTCATATGGTCGAAGTCACGTTTGAGCCACTCGAGGCGGCCCGCTTTCTCAAGCTTCTCGATCATAGTGCGATAGATACCCGGGAGATAGAGTACGTCGGCTTTGGCATATTCGATCTGATTCTTCGAAAGTGGCCTCCGGGTCCAATCGGTGAAGGAATCCGCTTTCGCGAGTTGCACATCGCACATGGCTTTCACCAAAGCTCCGTAGCCTAGTTGTTGGGGATGACCCAATAGACCGGCGGCGACCTGCGTATCGAATAGAGGGTTGGGGACGACGCCTGTGGCGCGATTGAGTATTTCAAGGTCCTGGTTACCCGCATGGAAGACTTTGACCGTATTCGGATCCGTCAGAATGTCCGCAAGCGGGGTAAGGTCCTTTATCGCCAGCGGGTCTATGATCGCATTGACTTCGTCGGTGCCGAACTGGATCAGACAGAGTTTCGAGTAATAGGTTTTCTCGGAATGGAACTCCGTATCAATAGCAAGAACCGGTGCACCTTTGATCATATCAAGCAGTGTTTTGAGTTCGTCTTGCGTCGAAACGTACACGCGTGCTCCTTTTGTTCAAGTTCTCTGGAATTTTGCATCTAAATCATTGCTGCTGTTATCATACCGCATAGAGGAGATTATGATGAGACTATTAGTTATAAACAACCTGAGCGCAGGTAAGGGCGACGCGGCTATCTACGATTTCGTACGTGCCTTCTCGAAGGACGACGACGAAGTGACGATAAGGACAACCGACGGAACCACCCGCGCGGAGACATTCCTACACGACGCAGGTGAGTTCGATGCGGTAGTCGCAGCCGGGGGGGACGGCACCGTTACGAGCATCTGTTATGCGTTGCGCAATACGAACATACCCGTTTTGCCCTTCCCGTCGGGGACGGCGAATCTACTGGCTATCAATCTCGACTCTCCCACCGAGCCCCATGCACTCGCCAATCTTGCACGGAAGTGCGATACGATGGATTTCGACATCGGCGAGATAACGCTCGGAGACCAAACAATGGGATTCATCATCATCGCCGGAGCCGGATACGATGCCGCGATAATGGAATACGCTGCGAAATTAAAATCGATGGCTGGAGAGAGCGCCTACCTTCTTGCGGCGCTTATGAACCCGAATCCGACCGTTTCCCACTTTACGCTCACCCTTGACGGCGAGACCGTCGAAACCGACGGAATAGCCGTCTTGCTGGTAAATTTCGCCAAGATGCAGTTCGAGATCCCCGTCACCCCGGACAACAACCCCCGCGATGGTTTACTCGAGATAGCCATCCTGAAATCGCAGAATACCGTGCAGCTTCTCCCCATTGCATTTGCCGCCCTATTGGATCGAGACGGCAGATTCCCGACACGCACGAGCAATTTCGAACTCCATCGAGCACGCGAGATCAACGTTGTCGCCGATCCTCCTCTCACCATCCAATACGATGGTGAGCCGACCGGCCTCAACACGCCTTTCTCGGCACGGGCGATTCCTTGCGCCGCACGGATCATCGTCGACAAAGCAAGCGAGAAGATACAACGATTGAGCCCCCTTTCGGAGGCTCAAGTCTAACGATTCGTATATACGATGGTTATAACGATCCCACCGGTTGCGACGTGGTGTTATTTCGCTACGACGCTTACCAGTTTACCCGGTACCACAACGACTTTCTTGACCTCGGCGCCATCGAGCATTTCGGCGATAGCTGTAAGTGCAGCCGTCTCGACTTCTTCTTTCGATGCCTTACTCGCAACCATGATGCGCGCTTTGACTTTGCCGTTGACCTGCACCGCGATTTCGATTTCATCGGCGACTGCTTGCTCGGGGTCGTGTTTCGGCCACGACTCGAGATGCACAGACGTGTCTTTCCCAAGCGCATCATGCCAGAGTTCCTCGGCCCAGTGAGGCGCGAATGGGGCGAGGAGGAGTACGAGGGTCGTTGCAGTATGTATCTCTAATTCCGCACTACGCGATGAGCTCGCGGTAGATTTCAGATAATCTTGCGTTGCATTGAAAAGCTCCATGATAGCTGCGAGAGCCGTATTGAAGTTGAAGCGCTCGATATCTGCCGATACCTTAGCGATCACACGATGCAGCTCGCGATTGAGTGTCTTCTCGTGGGCTTCGTTGGTGAAAGCGCCTGCGGATTGGGCATCCTCAACAAGCTCGTATACAAGTCGCCAGGTACGGTTGAGGAATTTCGACATCCCGTCGAGCCCGCTTTGCTCCCACTCAAGGTCTTTGTCCGGGGGCGCCATGAACAAGATGTAGGCACGAAGGGCATCGGCGCCATATCGTGCGATCATATCTTCAGGCGCGACGACGTTGCCTTTCGATTTGGACATAGTCTCACCGTTGAGCTTTACCATACCCTGCGTGAGCAGGTTCTTGAAAGGCTCATCGAAGGAAACGAGTCCCAAGTCGCGGAGTACCTTGGTGAAGAAACGCGAATACAGCAGATGTAAGATAGCATGCTCGATGCCTCCGATGTACTGATCAACCGGCATCCAGCGGTTCGTCTTGGCTGCATCGAAGATCGCCTCGGCATTGTGCGGATCGGTATAACGAAGGTAATACCACGATGAACAGGTGAATGTATCCATCGTATCGGTTTCACGATGAGCCGGACCACCGCAGACCGGACAGGTCGTCTCGTAGAAACTCGGGCTATCCGCCAAAGTCTCCCCACGCGTGACGTCGATGGCTTCAGGCAGATGCACCGGGAGATCCTCTTCCGGCACGGGGACCAAACCACATGTATCGCAATATATTGCCGGGATCGGGTTTCCCCAATACCTTTGACGAGAGATAAGCCAATCACGGAGACGAAAATTTATCGCCTCTTTACCCTTGCCTTGCGCAGCCAAAGCGGCTGTTATCGCCTTCATTGCCTCGGAATTCTTGCCACCCTGCATGCCGGTGAATTCGCCGGATTGCACGAGAATCCCCTCAGCTGACATGGCATCATCCCACGGGACGTCGAGAAGAACGCGATCTTTTGAGCCTGCCAGTTGCTCCATCAGAGGATCGTCGGACGCGATAACGACAGGAGGGATGGCAAGGCCGTATTTTCGAGCGAAAGCGAAATCACGTTCGTCACCGGAAGGTACGGCCATTACCGCACCGGTACCGTAGTCGCACATAACATAATCGCACACCCAGATAGGTACTTTCTCGCCGTTAATCGGGTTTATGACGAAACGACCGGTCGGGGCACCGTTCTTTTCACGGTCTCCCATGGAGCGTTCGACCGCTGTCGATTTCCCGGCAATCTCCTGTACCCGCCTGACACCCTCCTCATAGGACGTTCCGACCACGAGCTCATCCACAAGGGCATGCTCGGGCGCAAGGAGGAAGAATGTACAGCCGAAGAGAGTATCCGGACGTGTCGTGAATACGGTGATAACCCCATCGCTTGCTTCGCCCTCGGTATCGCATAAGATGAAATCGACTTCCGCGCCCTCGCTTCTGCCGATCCAATTCGCCTGCATCTGTTTGACGCGATCGGGCCAGCCATCGAGCTGATCCAGATCATCAAGTAATTCCTGCGCATATTCGGTGATTTTGAAGTACCACTGCTCAAGCTCGCGGCGCTCTACGGTTGACTTACAACGCCAACAAACGCCATCGCCGACCACCTGCTCGTTTGCCAGAACCGTATTGCAATCGGGGCACCAGTTCACCGGCGATGATTTGCGCTCGACAAGATCCTTCTCCCACATCTTCAGGAAGATCCATTGTCCC
>JAAXUU010000087.1 GCA_013335845.1 Actinomycetota bacterium | reverse complement strand
TAGCTACGGTTGAAGCAAGTTTAGGCGCTCTTACCGGTGAAGTCGACCTGAACCATCTTCTGGTCGAGTACATCGAGTTCGCCGATATCTTCCTCCTGGGAATCGTCCTTTATATTCTTGCACTCGGGGTGTTCTCGCTTTTCATCGACGACAGGATCCCTCTTCCCCGCTGGTTGGAAATCCATGACCTGGATGATCTGAAAGAGAAGCTCGTAAGTGTCGTCGGCGTCGTGTTAGGCGTATTTTTCATGGGCCGCTTGATAAATGGACAAGAAACCATCGATACCCTTTTCATGGGCATCGGAATCGCGGCCGTGATAATCGCACTCGCCTACTTCGTGAAAAGCGTCATGAAGCCTTAGTCAGGCGTCAGAACCTTGTAGAATCACTATGTGTCCAAGAATCGTTATTTCTTGGGCACGTCTTTACTACGTACCCAAATTTCTCGATTATTTGGGTACGTTGAACAGATATTCACTTTAATTGACAGCAATGAAGCAAAGCTAGCCCTATCGCCCTAGCTTCTCACCTGCATCGATGAGGGCGAGCAAGCCTTCTCGGGAAGAGACGTGGAGTTTCGAATAGATGTGGCGCACATGGGTGCGCACGGTGTTCTCGGAAACGTAGAGCTCCTTCGCGATATAAACATGGCTGTAGCCCCTGCTCATATAGAAAAGCACTTCCTTCTCACGCGGGGAAAGTCCGTATTCTTCAGCCAGCGCAGCACAGCGGTTCCGCAGGTATTTCTCGAAGATGTTCCGTTCAAAAGCGCGGCTCTCCTTCTGCAACAATTCACTCCGCACGAAAGACAAGACGATCAGCACCAGGTACGCGGTCAGGAGCACAAGACAGAGCGCCTTCCCGCCAGTCCCGATGAACGAGATCATCACCATGCCGACGAACATCGCTACCGCGCAGAGCGCGAAGCTAACAGCGAAAATGATCCTCGACGAGAGTCCCGTGGTGCGCACAGCATCCGATAGTGAAGTCCAAGTAGCGATCGCGATTATCGCGAAACTTGCTTGCTGAATCACTTCGAGCAGCGTCTTGAGCACCGCATTCTCAAAATCGACCACCGGCAACGCCAGTAGCAGTGCCACTGCAACAGGCAGGAAGACTTGGACGAATACATGCTGCGTGAACGTCTTCGGCTTACGCAGCAGCAAGGCGATGACGAGAATCGACGCGATCAGCGGACCGAGTAACAAGCCCCAGCTGTACCACATCGACGCGCGTGTCGAAACGACTTCAGAAGCCACAGGATCCCACACCAATCCGAATATGAAAGCAGTGATCATCGCCCCGATAAGTGGCTTCCAAAGCATGTGGACAGCGGTTCCTCCCAATTGCCTTGGAGTTGCCGGCTGCTCATCCGTCGGAGCCTTCTTCGTTTCGCGCACAGGAAGCACAAGCAATAGTACAGCGCCTATGATAAGTTCCATCGCAACGAAGGCCAAAGCAGGTGCGATGGTGGCGATGTACGATCCCGAGAAATACAGTACCGACGAGACCATCAAAGAAACGGCGCTGTGGAACAGGGCGGTCTTGGGAGTGAGTTCCGCATAGACCCTTCCCCACTCGATCCCGATATACGTCAATCCCGCTCCGAAGAACAAGCCGCCCACCGCGAGTAAGGGTAGGACGAAAGCCCAATTGGCCGCTCCAAACAACGAGAATACCCCTACGAGCGCGCATACAAACGCGACACCCCAGAGCCCAGTCTTGCTTTTCAATATATTCTCGGTGGAATTGTTCTTCAAGGCGTTCACGGCAACCATGCTGATGAGCGCGCATGCAAGTGCCATACCCACGAATGTGCAGGTCACGAAGAGATAGTAGGATTCGAATGCGATGACATCGGCAAACGACGAGCAATAATGGATGGCACCCTGAAAAGCCGCGAGGACCACTCCCAAGCCCAGAAGCATCGGGTTGAATTCAATGGCAGCTTGCTTGCCAACGGTAAACGTCATATGTACTGCCTTTCAAATAGGTCGTTCTCAAATAGGTCGTTCTTCATAACCGCGCATCACGGATTGCGAGGATATTCGAAATATCCGCGAATCATCAGTTCTAGTGATGGCGACTTCCCCTTCAAGTGCTTAGTTTATCCTCAGGGTTGCAAAGGGGCAACCCGCAAAACCTTGTAATGCGGCACGGGACAAACAACTCGTAATCCGGAGCCGCACTAACGAAAGGGGTTTACATGAGTAAGGAAACGAAAGGCCTGTCGCGTCGAGATTTTTTGAAGGGTGCAGCAGCCGGTAGCATGAGCGTCGCCGCTCTTGGGGCACTGGGGGGATGTGCTTCTTCGAACGGGACCGAGTCGAGTGCCGCGGAGACGACCGTGGTTGCGGGTGGCACATACGATGTGATGTCGCAGTTTGCGACAACCGGACGCAATCAGACCGAGGGCGTAGTCGCTCCAACCACTCCCGAGGAATTCATCACGATGAAGGGTGACGGCAAACTCCAGTTCGCTCCCGGTGGCGCTCCTCTGGGTATCACCCCCGCCGACTTCATGTTGAACGTACCTGCATGGCTCGGCACCGCACCCGATCTTGGCGAACCTGCCGGTACGGAAGAGTGCGACATCTTGGTTATCGGTGCCGGTAATGCCGGTTCCACCGCCGCCCTTCGCGCACAGGAGATGGGCAAAACCGTCTTTCTCGCCGAATCCCAGACTTACGACGAGTACGACGAGTACGCGTGCGACATGGCGTGCTACAACTCCAAACTCTTCTTGGACAAAGGTACCCCGGAGATCGACCCTCTCGACATCATGAACGAATATGTCCGCAAGGCTCTTGGCCACTGTAACTGGAAAATCGTTCGCGACTACGCGTTCCGTTCCGGCGAGATGCTCGATTGGATGGTGGAGAAGTACATCCCCGCTGACTACACCGTCAACTATGCCAAGACCTCGAACTACAAGGGCAATGACAATTTCTCGGGCGAATGCGCCGGTCAGAAGTCGTTCCGCGGTATGACACAATGGCGCGATGCCGATACCAACATCAACATGTGGCCCTTCGTCATCCGCTCGCTCCACAGTGCCATCGAGGAACTCGGCGGTCAGATGAAGTGGGGATACCAGGCAGTCAAACTCGTCCAAGATGCAGACGGCGCCGTAACCGGCGCTATCTTCAAGGACATCGATGGCGCTTATCAGCAGATCAACGCCAAGGCGGTTATCGTCGCAGCCGGTGGTTACGGTGGAAACGCCGACATGCGCCTCGACCTTTCAGACAGCATGCGCAGCCTCACTTGGGCATACGGCAACGACCGCACCGACCCCACCACACTCGGCGGCATGGGACGCGACGGTTCCGGTATACGTATGATCATGTGGACAGGCGGAACGATGGAAGGCGGCCCACGTGCCGGTATGTCCATCGGTATCAACGGCGCGCCCGGCTTCGCTTTCGGTGGTGCATGGCCCTGCTTCGGACCTCAGGGCAAGCGCATCATGAACGAGTCGATGTGCAAATTCGGCAGCAACGGGTATTTGGACACGTTCCCAGCAGGTCAATTGCTCGTGAACGTAACGGATGCCAACTGGGAGTCGTACCTGAGTTATCAGGGCTACGGACACGAGACGATGGACCGCAGCGCCGACTACATGGTTGAAGTAGTCCGCGCCAATATGGCTGCCTACAAGACCGGCGCCGACGGATTCCCCGTACGCTCCTTCGCCCGTTTCGGCAATGAATCATCGACCGTGTATGCCGCCGAGACACTCGACGAACTCGCAGATCTCGTCGGATACACGGGCGAGACTAAGACTAATTTCCTCGCCGAAGTCGCGCGCTACAACGAGTTGTGTGCAGCAGGTCGAGACGAGGACTGGGGCTGCGATCCGCAGAACCTGTTCCCCATCACCACCGCTCCGTTCTTCGCCAACTTCGGCACGACCGGTGGAATCCCGTTCAACGGCTTGGTCATGCTCTCCGGTGTGAACACCGACGACTACTATCGTTGCACCAAAGGCGACAAGTCCGTCATCCCCGGCCTCTATGCAGCAGGCAACACCTGCGGTAACCGCTACGGCATCCAGTACGCTACACCGACGGCCGGCAACAGCTGCGCCTATGCTTTGACCACCGGTTATGTCGCCGGTGAATGCGCTGCGAACGACCTCATGTAATTGCAAGTAGACGCCTGCTACAGTAGGTGCTCCAGCGTGCCATGAATCAGCAAGGACCGGTCGTCTGCCAGAATAGGGCGGCCGGACCTTGGTGCGACTCGTTCGGAGAACCATTTGCACGGGAAGTACTTTCGGGGAGGAACCAGATGATAGATGGAAATAGCGGGGCGAAACGCCCCATACTTATGAAACTCGCCATTCCATTCTGTGTGAAGAAGTGCGATTTCTGTACGCGCGATGCTATCGAAGGCTGGGACACCAAGCGGATGCACGCGTACATGGAAGCGCTGCAGAAGGAGATTCTCGTCAATGCCGAGCAGTTCTCGGACTGCGAAGTCACGGCCATACACCTGGGCGGAGGTATCGCGTCGAACGCAACGGGACAGGACGTGAGCGACACGATGCGCCTGATCCGGCAGCACTATACCGTTGCCGAAGACGCTCCCATCACGATGCGCGCAGCTATCTGCAATATAAGCGGAGCTTCGATGCCTTTCTTCAAGCGCGCTGGTGTGACCCGCTACGATTTCGAGATGATGTCGCTTGACCCTGTAAGCTATTTCAAATTGAACAAGCGCGACAGCTTGGGTGACTTCCCCGTCATCTGCGACCATTTCCTGCATTCCTATACGAACGACACCCTAGGGCTCGTGCTTGCCGTGGGGTATGAAGGCGTGAGGGATATCGACTTCAGGCGCTCCGTCAACGATGCGGCACGAGGGCGCATGTCGCATCTGATCGTACAGCGATGCGAAGGAGATTCTGTCGTCTCAGAAACAGAGATCGACACCCAGCTCGCAAGCGCCCGGGAAGTGCTCACGTCCTACGGGTTTGCGGAGTACGCACCCCTGCGCTTCGCGAAGCCGGGGTACGAAGACCGCTACACCTTGGGTCGCGCCTCCGGTATGGAGACACTCGCGTTCGGATTGGGAGCAAAGACGCGCATGGATGGTGCCATCAGCACCAACACGAGCGACCTTGCCACCTACCTCGCCGCCAGTGATGACTTCTCGCAGATAACGTTCAGTGTCGAGCCGGTTGCTGTTTGAGGGCATCAAGCTCAGTACGGCTTCTCACTTCATGCCGCAGGCCAGACGTTTGTCTGGCCTGCGGTTTGTATCACTTCGATATCCATCGACATCTCTAGAATCATGCCTATTCTAAGTCACTTTCCTCGGTATCGATTACTCCCGGAATCTCGGGTTCTATAGCCGGTTCAGGCTCTTCAGGCACTAGCTGCGACTCAACAGGCGCACTTTCTGACTGTTGTGTCTCCAACGTGGTCGGGGCGTTCTGGGGCGCCGGAACCACCTGCACCTTGCCTGTTGCACTGCCACTCAGGTCACCGTCGCTGACCAGGACCGTCACCATGTACTTACCCTTGGTCGAGTAGGTGTGTGTGCCGGAAACCATGCCATCCAAGATTGTTGCCGCCTCAGTGAGGGTCCCATCACCCCAGTCGATAGTCGCAGTGTGGATGTCATCGGGGTTCGCGTCGGTGTACGGTATGCTGATTGTAACCGCCATTCCTTCCTGTGTTCTTACGAACGGACCCAAGAAAGGTCCGATCATTGGGGCGACATTGGGCGGATCAACCGATACTGTAACCGTCGTGGTGACGATCGAGCTCGACATCCCTAGAGGGTCTGTCACACGCATGGCAACCGTGTAGGTACCTGGGGTGTCATAATTGACAGTCACCATCGATAGCTCCTCGCCGAAGAAATCCGGTGAGAACGTTGTGCTGTCGTAATCGGTGTCCCATTCGAACGTCAAAGGTCTATCGTTATTCGGGTCGTTTGAGGTGCTGCCGTCCACCGTGAGATCGGTGTTAACCATGGCAGCGTAAGGACCGGACAGGACCGCTACCGGTGCTTGGTTGACCGCAGTGGCCGGTTTGACTTGGATTCCGAGGGTCGCTGTGTCACTCAACCCACCTTGGTCCATAAGAGTGACGCTCACAGTATACCGACCCTTGACGGAGTAGACGTGGCTCGCCACTGCGGTACCGCTTACCTCCGATACAGTCATTTCCGATTGGGTTCCGTCGCCCCACACCACAGTCGCGGTGTGCGTGTCGGCCTGGTTGGCGTCCGTGAACGGAACACTGATCGATAGCGTGGTACCCACGTTGACCGAGGTGCTCGGGTTCGGCGTGATCGACCCGGCTATCGGCGCGACGTTATCTGCACTGACCGTCACCAGAAGCGTGTCGCTACCCGTCGCTGTGCCATCGCTTACCGATACCGTCACCGTGAAAGCTCCTTGCTGCGAGTATGCATGGCTCAAGGAGAAAGATCTGAAGAGCACACGA
>JAAXUU010000086.1 GCA_013335845.1 Actinomycetota bacterium | reverse complement strand
TGCTCGATGAGGCTAAGCCAGAGTTGGTTGCCATCTGCACCGAAAGCGGAAAGCATGCCCAAATCGCCATCGATTGTCTCGAACGTGGGGCTCACGTCATCATCGAGAAGCCCATCGCACTTTCCCTCGCGGACGCCGACTGCATTCTCGAAGCGGCTGCTGCGAATGGTAAGAAGGTCTGTTCCTGCCACCAGAACCGCTTCAACAAGTCTATACAGACGATACGCAGCGCGGTCGAAGAAGGCCGTTTCGGTACTATGATGCATGCGGCGGCCCATGTTCGATGGAACCGCGGCGAAGACTATTATACTCAGGCACCTTGGCGTGGCACATGGGCGCAGGATGGTGGGGCATTGATGAACCAATGTATCCACAATATCGATTTGCTGCGCTGGATGATGAGCGACGAAATCGATGAGGTGTTCGCTTATACGGCACAACTTGCCCATCCCTATCTCGAAGCGGAGGACCTGGGCCTGGCTCTTATCAAGTTCAAAAACGGGTCATATGGGCTCGTCGAAGGAACCACCAATGTGTATCCCAAGAACCTTGAGGAGACGTTGTACCTTTTCGGAACGACCGGTACGGCGAAGGCCGGAGGGAAATCGGTGAACATTATCGAGGAATGGGCTTTCGCGGACACCGTCGATGACGCAGAAACTGTTATGGCCGATTCAAGCGAGGCTCCTGACAACATCTATGGCTTCGGTCACAATCCCCTCTATGCGGATATGATAGACGCTATCGAACATGACCGTCCGCCCTATATCGACGGTGAAGATGGACGACGGGCACTCGAGCTCGTCCTTGCTATCTACAAGTCCGCAAAAGACGGCACGCCGGTCAAATTGCCGCTCGATGATTTTTCCACGATGGACATGGCGGGTTATTTCGGTTAGAGAGTGAGATTTCGATGAATGCAGAAAACAACTATTACGTCCATGAGTCCTCCTATGTCGACGATGGGGTACAGATCGGTGAAGGTACCAAGGTTTGGCACTTCTCGCATATCCAAAGCGGCGCCAAGATCGGGAAGGATTGCTCGTTCGGTCAGAATGTGAACGTGGGCAATAATGTCATTATCGGCGACAACTGCCGGATCCAGAATAACGTCTCGCTGTATGAAGGTGTGATATTGGATGACGGGGTGTTCTGCGGACCATCCTGCGTCTTCACCAACGATTTCACACCTCGCGCGAGGTTCTCTAGGGGTAAAGAGTCTTGGCTTACGACGCACATTGAACATGACGCATCCATCGGAGCGAATGCGACGATCGTATGCGGGAATACGATAGGTGCATACGCCCTGATCGGGTCGGGCGCCGTCGTCACCCACGACGTTTTGCCTCACGCACTTATGGCGGGTGTTCCTGCCAGGCGAATCGGGTGGGTATGCAAGTGCGGCATGAAACTCGACGCCGCGAAAATGTGCCCAAGTTGCGGTATGATGTATGAAGAGGAAGATGGTCACCTTGTATGTCGCGAGGTGCGGGATTAGGAGGGTTTATGCAGTTCATTGATTTACACGCTCAATTCGAACGTATCGAAGATGATGTTTGTGCGAGAGTGGATAAAGTATTACGTAGTCAGAAATACATCATGGGCCCCGAGGTCCACGAACTCGAAGCTAAACTCGCATCCTATGTCGGAGTCAAGCATGTTATATCGTGTGCGAGTGGGACCGATGCGCTCGTGATCCCCCTCATGGCAAAGGAATTGCAAAGAGACGATGCGGTATTCGTCCCTTCCTTCACCTTCTTCGCCTCCGCCGAAAGCATAACCCTTGCCGGTGGTACGCCCGTCTTCGTCGACTCGGATCCTGTTACGTTCAATATCTCACCTGCGTCCTTGAGGACCGCTATCGATAAGGTCCTAAGCGATGGAGAATTGAAACCCCGCGGAATCATCACCGTGGATCTGTTCGGCCAGCCCGCAGACTACGATGCGATCGAGCAGATCGCCCGCGAGTACGGTCTCTTCCTTTTAGAGGATGCCGCGCAGGGTTTCGGCTGCACCTACAAAGGCAAGAAATCGGGCGGCTTCGGTGACGTAGCTGCGACTTCCTTCTTCCCGGCGAAGCCACTCGGTTGCTTCGGCGACGGTGGTGCCATCTTCACCGACGATGATGAATTGGCTGAACTCATGACCTCCATCCGCGTCCATGGACAGGGCGTAGATAAATATGACAACGTGCGCATGGGGTTGAACGGGAGACTCGATACTATACAGGCCGCCGTCGTGTTGGCGAAGCTCGAGATCTTCGATGATGAAATCGCAGCTCGCAACCGAGTTGCCGCCCTATACACCGAACAACTCTCCGATATTTTGGTCACTCCTGTCGTCCCTGAGGGATCGACCTCGGTATGGGCACAGTATTCTCTGCTCGCTGCAGATGCTGAGCAACGGGAGATGATCATCTCAGGGCTGAAGGAAAAAGACATACCCGTGATGGTCTATTATCCGATTCCCATCCATCTCTGTACCGCATATAAGGATCTGGGTTACAAACGTGGCGATCTGCCGGTTTGCGAGGATTTGGCGTCGCGCGTGTTCAGTCTGCCCATGCATCCCTACCTCACCGACCAAGACGTTCTTTCCATCACCACCGCGCTGAAGGATGTGCTTAAATGACGGCTCCGCTCAAGGTTGGAGTTCTCGGAACCGGCAATATGGGGAGAAACCACTTGAGGGTTCTTTCCGCCATGCCCGAATACGAACTCATCGGGTGCTATGATGTCGCTCTTGAGGCGGCAGCTGCACAAGCCGCTCTTTATGGGATCACTTCATTCGCAACCCCCGAAGAACTCTATGCGGCAGTGGATGTGGCCCATATCGTCGTCCCTTCGTTCCTGCATAAGGAGTATGCGATTGCGGCGGCAAAAGCCGGCTGCCATGTATTGGTCGAGAAGCCGATCGCACTCGCGGTCGAGGATGCCCAAGCGATCATCGATGCCTGCCGTGATGCGGGCGTCATGTTGTGCGTCGGCCATGTAGAGCGCTTCAATCCGGCCATCATAACGCTTGCGGACATACTGTTGAGTGAAGATATCATCTCCATCGATTTCTCCCGCATGAGTCCCTTCGATACAAGGATCTCGGATGCAGATGTCGTGCAGGATCTTATGATCCACGATATCGACGTGCTCGACTCGATCGTCTCGTCTCCCATCAGACGGGTCGTGAGCCACGGCGCCAAGGTGTATACCGACAAACTCGATTATGCCCAAGCCCTCGTGACCTACGAGAACGGTATCGTTGCCAGTCTCACTGCGAGCCGCGTGACGGAGTCCAAGGTCCGCAAGGCGGAAATCAATGCCCGGGATGCCTTCATCGTCGTCGATTACCTCAACAGGACGGTCGAGATATCCCGTAAGACGAATTTCACACTCGATATCGGACATCCTGCTCAGTACAAACAAGAGAACATCATCGAGAAGGTTTTCGTTCCTTTCAAAGAACCGCTTCGCGCCGAATTCGAACATTTCGCCCATTGCATAGCAACGGGTGAGACACCGGCGACAAGCGGCGAGATGGGCAAGCAAGCACTCGAGCTATGCCTTCGGATCTCTTCCGAAGCTCTCGCCTAGCGCCAGCGCAGCCAAGCAGAAGGAAGAGGATGAAGATTCTTCATGGCATGACCGAGATGGCGAATCAAGCTGCATATTCCGTCATTGGGCTTAGGGAGAACGGATATTTCGCCCGGAGCGCTACGAGGACTTTCAATCTCTATGCACTTCCTGCCGACTTCGACGTCGCTGTCGGCAGGAAGAACAAATTCCTCTATCCTTGGTATATGCTGCAGACGCTCGCCTTTGCGCTCTACGCGATCGTGGCGTTCGATGTATTCCATTTTCATGCTGAATTCAGTTTGATTCCGGGGCATCGCGATCTTCCGCTCCTTCGCCTATTGAAAAAAGACTATTACTTCGAATATCACGGTGATGAGTTGCGCCAGGGCAAGGCGTGGCTTGAGGGAAATCCGTACGCATCGCTTATCCCTGAATATGGCAGTAATCCTGAGTTCGAAGAGGGAGCGAAAAGGGTGCTGGCTCACGCGGCCGGAGCTATCGTGCATGATGGCGAAATCGCTCTGTATCTCCCTGAATTCGACGGCCCGACCTACTTCGTCCCGCTCCGTCTGAACGTCGGACGGTTCACCCCCTGTTACCCTTCGCCGGAGAAAGAACGACCCCTGATCGTCCATGCTCCTACGAACAGCAGAGTCAAGGGCAGCGACTATATCAAGGAGGCTATCGAACGCCTATCCAAGGTCTATGACTTCGATTTCGTCTTGGTCGAGAAGATGCCCCAGGAAGATGCTTTCGAATGGTATTCGAGAGCCGATATCATCGTCGATCAATTGCTGGTGGGCGCATATGGCGTGTTCGCGTTGGAGGGTATGGCTTTGGGGAAACCCGTCATCACCTATATCCGTGAGGACATAATCGGTGCGTATCCTGCCGAGTTGCCCATCGTGACTGCTACCGTCGACACGATATATGAAAGAATCGAATATCTTCTGAAGGACGGGGAGCTGCGTCATGATCTTGGTATCGCAGGCAGACGATATGTCGAGAACTATCATGACTACCGGATAATCGCGCGATTGTTGGCGTCGATCTATTCCACGAAAAATGGACCTCGCACCCCTTTGGAAGGTTTCTCCGCAGTCAAGGCCCTTAAGGATGCCGACCCCGTGGATTTCTCCGAGGAGTCGTAGATGAGAGTACTCCATGGGATGAGCGAAAGAGCCAACCAGGCGGTGTGGTCGGTTCGCGGACTTCGGTCGAAGGGCTGCGAAGCGAAAAGCGCTGTGTTCATCAAGAATCCCTATGCATCTTCGCCGGATTACTCTTTAGGCGTGGATAAGGGAAAGAAGATCCTCTATCCATGGTATGCATTGAAAATGCTCGCATTCGCGGTATTCGCAGTGTGCAGATTCGACATTTTCCACTTCCATGCCGGAACGAGCCTGCTTCCGGGCAATGTTGATGTTGCGCTTCTGCGCGCACTTGGGAAAAGATACTACTGTGAGTTCCACGGAAGCGAGTTGCGGCAGGGGAGAGCGTGGACCGAGCGCAATCCCTACTCCTCCCTTCTGCCAGAATATGGAGCGAATCCTTCTCTTGAAAATCGAGCGAAGCGGGTGCTGAAACATGCATCCGGTGTCATTGTGCATGATGAGGAGCTGGCTCAGTATCTTCCCGATTTCACAGGTCCGGTATATTATGTGCCGCTGCGCATCGACCTTGTCGACTTCATTCCAAGCTACCCTTCCGTGACTGCTTGCAGACCCTTGATCGTCCATGCTCCGACTGATCCGCGTATCAAGGGAACCGACTATGTGAAGGAGGTGATCGATGACCTTCGCGACGTGTACGATTTCGATTTCGTGCTTGTCGAAGGCAAGACGCAGGAGGAGGCGAAAACGCTGTATTCGCAAGCCGATATCATAATCGATCAACTTATCATCGGGTCATACGGGGTATTCGCGGTCGAGGCGATGGCCTTGGGCAAACCGGTTGTGACGTATATCAGGGAAGATCTGAAAGAGAGTTTCCCGCCCGAGCTCCCGATAATCGATGCGAACATCGACACACTCCGCAATCGATTGGTGCCACTGCTCGAGGATGCTTCGTTGAGAAATGCTCTCGGGGTGGCGGGACGAATCTATGCGGAAGACTACCACGATTGTATCCGGGTGGCTGATATACTAAGGAACATCTATTCCGGTGAAAAAGAACCCGCTGATGTTTTGGATGCCTTCGCTGATGTCAAGTCTCGCGGACGGGATGCGGTATCGATGGACGAAAGGAAAATATGAAAGTTTGTCATTTGACAACCTTACATTCGAGCACCGATACACGCATTTTCATCAAGGAGTGCGTCACTTTGGCTCGGGCCGGTCATGGCGTAAGCCTGATCTGCATGGATGGGTCTACAAGCCGGATCGATAGGGGTGTACATATCGTCTCTTTGCCGCGGTTGGAATCCAGCGGACGTATAGCGAAGATGCGACGTGCTCCCAAGCTGCTTCTTGCAAAAGCCCTGGAAATCGATGCCGACGTCTATCACTTCCATGATCCGGAGTTGTTGTCCGTCGGTGTGGACTTGAAGAAACGTGGCAAAATCGTCATCTATGATTCACATGAGGATGTTCCCCAGCAGATCCTCACCAAGCCGTGGATCCCAAGATATATGAGGAAGCTCGTTTCGCTCATATATTCCAGAGTGGAGGAGCGCGCGGTTAGCGCGTTCGATTGCATCATAACCGTCAATGAGCCTATAGCGAAACGGTTCCGCGCGCTAGGAGTCCCCGTCGTCATTCTGTACAACTATCCCTTACTTGATGATATCGGCTATGCTGACACCTACATCGATCGTTCGCCGCTCATCTGCTATGTAGGGAATATCACCAAGTTGCGCGGCGTAGACAGGCTTGCGGAGGTGGCGAAACTAACCGGTGACCCTTTGG
>JAAXUU010000085.1 GCA_013335845.1 Actinomycetota bacterium | reverse complement strand
TACAAAATGCATACCCCCCAGCTACATACACTTAGTCGCAAATTCTAGGTGATATCTTAATGAATTTATATACCAATTATGTAAATGTCCGGTAAATATCTTAACGAAATCCGAATATTGGCAGATATTCCGCCATATTGTGCGCTTTTTGCCAAAACTGCAGTTAGAGGCGCGAAGCAAACCAAACCACCCCTTTGAGGGGTGGTTTATGATTGATGTAGGAGAATGCTTATTTTCTCACCGCAAGACAGTAGTTCACATTATCAAACGCAGTCATCCTATGCGAGGGATTTGCCTTATTGTAGGCATCAAAGTATTGCTCGGTCATTTCCTGCGGAGTTAAGTGTTCATAGATAAGAAAATCATGAGCGGAAAGCAACTGTTCCATATCACAGTAGGAATAACTTGCTAACATTTTTTCGTTTGCAGCACCTGCCAGCATGGATTGCTTTTTTGCTCTTTCACCGGCTTTTTCGGTATAACTGTTCTCATCCGGGTAATCAAATAGTATTGAGCTACCCTTCGGCAATAGGACACTGATGACAGAAATCAATGCTTCGAATGTTTTCTTGGAAAGATAATATACAACGCCGAGAATCGTGCCACAACTAATTTTATTGCGGTCAAACACTTCGTGTTTCAGCAATGCTTCTTGCCATGCTTCTTCAGTAAAATCTGCTTCAATGTAGTGAACATTATCTAGAATTGCAAGATCGGCATTTTTCAAGCACTCTCGTTTATCGCTTGCCGTGGCAGGGTGATCGATCTCAATAATTTCCAATGTGTTCGCCCAAGACGGCTGACGATATGCAAAGGTATCATATCCTGCTCCGAAAATTAAATACTGCTTTGCACCAACACGAACAGCCCGTTCGAGAGACTTTTCTGCGAAAGCAGCCCTACCAAGCGGCGTCGGTGATAACTGGTTGTTCACAACCCACCTTAGTGATTCCTCTGAATTTCCTACAAATGAGGGATTAAAAAACTCAACTCCGCCCGACATACTATGTGCTATTTGACCGTATTCTTCATCGGTCAATAGCTGCTTCGCAACACTGTCATTAAAGATTGTCACCTCATTGTTTTGTGAATGGTATGCCCTTGAAAATGCACTTACAAGCGCTGTCATGCTTTTTTGTTCCATTAAAAAACACCTCCTATATGATTAATACACCACCGGAACACCAAATACAAAACTTCAGTTTTGATCCATTTTGTGGTATAGTAAGCACATAAAAGAGGATAAATTTACATTTTCGTCACATAGATTGTGGCGTTTTTTATTGCGTGGGAGCCAAACGAGATTATCCCTCTGAATACGCCATCGGGCCGGAGTCGAAAGGTTCCGGCCCGTTTTCATGTGATGGATAAAAAACCGGCAGCCTCGAAAGAAGACTGCCGGTTGCGTTTCTCTATGGATCGGGCGACGAGATTCAAATTCGCTTTCGGTCTTCCCGGTACTATCTATCCGGCTTATCAGCTCTCGAAATGAACGGAACAGTCCTTAGGTAAAGCAAGACCGCACTCCACCTCTGCTGCCTTGATGACACCTGCTATGACCGGACATGAGACATGTACGGGGAAATTATTCTCTTGGACATAGTTGAAAAGAGGTCCCTTGCCGGGTTTCTGGATGCATAATTCAAAAGCATCAAAAGTATCATCGAGTTCTGCGAACATCCTGGAAACAGAGGGACACTGCGATTCCACCTCGAGCTTCACCATTTCCTTCTCATCATCGGCCTGTGCCATAACGCGCGTCGTGAAGCCGCAGATTCCCGGTTCGATCGTAACTCGTACCATTACGCCCTTCCTTCCACGCCAACAATTTTGGATATAAACTGCCCACTTCGAGCACTATATCACACCAGCCTACCCCTGCAATTTTGTAGTAGCCTGAAATGCAACAGCGAGGAGCAACGGCGTGGGTCTGTCGTATGTCGATGCGCCTCATCCCCAGTCCTTTGCAGACCGAGACCGCAAACGCATCCATCGACAGACCCTCGCCGATCAGAAGCTGATCAATCCAAACCAAAAGCTGTCGACATTGCCTGCCAGCACATCAGTTCGCCGGAGTGACATCAACCGCGCAGACCTTATACTCCGGAATGCGCGCGAACTCATCCAGTACGGCGTTGGTCACCTCGTTGACATTGCCATCGTCGAAGTGGAACGTCATGAAGACCTCGCCGGGATACATCTTGTCTCCGACACGTGCCGTGGTGTCGATATGGCCTCGACGTGAGGAGACGGAGACCCTGGAACCATCGGCGATCCCGAGACGATCGGCATCATCGGCGTTGATCTCGATGTAGGATTCCCCTGCAAGCACGTCTAGGCCGGGAACGCGATGCGTCATGTTACCTGAATTATAGTGGTAGAGCATGCGACCGGTGGTCATGAGGAGCGGATATTCCGAATCGGGCAACTCTTGGGATGGGCGGTATTCTGCCGGATAGAAGAGCGCGACACCTCGGGTGAACCTGCCGACGTGCATGATGGGCGTACCGGGATGGTCCTTAGTAGGACAGGGCCACTGGAGGTCCTCGCCCGCATCGAGACGCTCGAAGCTGATTCCCCCATAGGACGGGGTGACTGAGGCTATCTCGTCCATTATCTCGCTGGCATCCGCATAGGAGGACGGGTATCCCATCTTCGTCATGACTTCGCAGAAGGTCACATAGTCATCGCGCATCTCGCCTTCGAGCGTGACGGCCTTGCGAACACGCTGCACACGGCGTTCCGTGTTGGCGAAAGTTCCTTCTTTTTCAGCATAGCTGATACCGGGAAGCACGACATCGGCGTACTCTGCCGTCTTGGTCATATAGATATCCTGCACAACAAGGAAGTCGACGTTCTCCAGCGCTTTACGGACATGGGAGGTATCGGGATCGGTTCGAATCGGGTCCTCACCGAAGATGTAGAGTCCTTTTATATGCCCCTCGACGGCAGCTGCCAGAGCCTCCGTTGAAGTGAGGCCGGGATTGGAACTCAGTTGGCAATCCCATGCCTTCTCGAACTTCTCGACGACAGCAGGATCTGCCACTTTCTGGTATCCCGGGAAGTCCGTCGGCAGACACCCCATATCACACGCACCCTGCACGTTGTTCTGCCCACGCAACGGATTCACGCCACAACCCGGGCGCCCGAACTTGCCCGCAAGTAGGGCGATGTTGGAAAGGCTCATGACACCCTCGGTGCCCATCGAGTGCTCGGTTACACCGAGACAGTAGATGATGGGGGCGCGATGCGCCGTCGCATACAGGCGGGTGGCCTCGATCAGATCAGCAGCATCGATATGGCATATCTCTGCAACACGCGCGGGTGTGTATGAGGCTACCATCGCCTTCAATGCATCGTAGTTCTCGGCACGCTCTTCGATGAAAGCATGGTCGATAAGGTCCTCTTCGATCATGATATGCATCATGCCGTTGGCGAAGGCGATGTTCGTCCCCGGGCGGATCTGAAGATGATAAGCCGCGCGTTCTGCCAGATCGATCTTGCGCGGATCGACGACGATGAGTTTCGCCCCCTTGTCCACAGCTCGACGGATCTGCATACCGATGACAGGGTGTGCTTCCTCGGGATTGGAACCTACGAGCAGGATGGCATCCACATCCTCCGTGACATCACGGATCGTATTGGTCATAGCACCGCTTCCAAGTGTCTTGGCAAGACCGGCAACGGAAGCGGAGTGGCAGACCCGGGCACAGTTGTCGACGTTGTTGGTCCCGAAGACGGAGCGCACCATCTTCTGGAACACGTAATTATCCTCATTGGTCGCGCGAGAACATGAGAAACCGGCGATCGCATCGGCACCATGGGCCTCGCGCACAGCGGAAAGACCCTCTACCACACGTACGATTGCTTCATCCCAGGTCGCACGCTGAAGCACCCCATCACGCTTGACGAGCGGATACGTCAAGCGGTCAACAGCATGAACGAACTCGTCGGAACCGAAACGACCCTTGACGCAGAGACGGCCACGATTCGCCGCTCCATCTGCTGCCTCGGCACCAACGAGTTTGCCGTCCTTGACAAGGAGGTTGAGTTGACACCCCGCACCGCAGTGTGAGCAGGTCGTACGCGTGCGCGTGACTTCCCATGGCCGATAGTGTGTGCTTCTCTTACGGCTCAACGCTCCCGTGGGGCAGTTCTCAACGCAGTTGCCACAGGATTCACAGTTCGAATCGATCCAGAGATGCCCGAAGGGCACCCCGATGTTCATATCGTAACCTCGGCCATCGGTCGTTATGGTCTTCCTGCCCGACAACTCGGTACAGACGCGTTCACAGATGCGACAATCGATGCAAAGGTTCGGATTATGGACGAAGAAAGGATTGCTCTCATCGACGGGAAGGAGCGGATTACAAGTCGGGTGGTCCTTCTTCTCAACCCCATACTCATAGCAGTAGTCAGCGAGTTTGCACTGCCCCATGCTGGAACAGTTAAGACACTGCACATCGTGTTTGTCGAGGAGGAGTCCGAGTATGAAACGCCTGTCGTCATCAATCGAGTCATTGTGGGTCTCGATGACCATTCCATCGCGACATATCTGGTCACAGGCGAAGACCCGCCTAGCCGAAGCACCCCGAACCCAATCGACCTGACACATGCGGCAGTTCGAATCATCCGTTATACCATCAAGATGACAGAGGGTCGGTATCTCGACACCCGCCTGACGCGCAGCATCGAGGACCGTCGCGTTCTCATCCACCGTGACCTCATGCCCATCGATTATGACCATGACCGTCTTCTTTTCGTTCTGCTCCTTCATCGGGTACCTCCTTCCATAATGCAGGTACCCACAGGGCAGATACCCCGCTCATGCATCTCGAACTCCTCGCGGAAATATCCGACGAGGGAGTCTACAGGTTTTGAAACACCGTCTGCCAAGCCACAGGCGGCCAAACGGGATATCTTCGCTGCCATATCCACGATTCTGTCCACGTCACCCGGTTTGGCCTGCCCACTGCAGAGATTGTCCATGAGGGTGAGAAGATCCTTCATCCCCTCTCGACAGGGAACGCAACGCCCACATGACTCATCGACCAGAAAGCGGATGATGCCACGTAGATAATCGACGGCACAGGAGCCTTCATCGGCCAAGACGAAGCCTCCCGAACCCATGGCGAGACCGGCCGCTTTGAGGCCATCATAGCTGTAAGTCGCATCAAGGTCCTCAGGAAAGGCGATGCGCCCCGTCTGCCCCGATATGTTCATGAACTTCAAGGGCCGTCCACTTGCGGTTCCTCCAGCGAAGTCATCCGAATAGACGAGCTCGCGCAAGGTGATACCGGGTCGTACCTCACAGATGCCGCGGTTCGCGGCTTGTCCGGAGAAGACGACCAGACGAGGTCCTCCATCATCGGGGGTTCCAAGATTGTGGAACGCCTCCCCTCCCTGACGATAGAGAGCTGCGATGCAGGCATAGGTCTCGACATTCTGGACAAGGGTCGGCTCATCGAAGAGGCCCCTATCGGTGAGATACGGTGGCTTGTTGCGCGGACGGCTCGCACGACCTTCGATTGAGGAGAGCAGCGCCGAGTTCTCGCCGCAGACATAGGATCCCGCTCCCGAGACGATCGCGATATCGAAATCGAAGCCTTCTACGCCATCGATCGAATCGCCAAGCAGACCCGCCTCGCGTGCCGCGACGAGTGCCTTGTCAAACGCTTTCTGCAGCAAGCGGTATTCACCGCGTATATATATGTAGCCCTGCTTGGCATGGAACGCCCGACCGGCGATTGTCATGCCCTCTATGATCGAAAGCGGAGCTCTCTCCAACAGCATCCGGTCCTTGAACATACCGGGCTCGCCCTCGTCGGCATTGCAGACGATGGGGCAGGACGTGCCTTCGCCTTTCTCCGCGATCGAGGAACGCAGGCTCGCCCAGCGGCGTGCCGTCGGATAATTGGCACCACCACGACCGAGAAGCCCCGATGCGTCCATCTGCTCGAAGATGCCGGCCTCGTCCGACGCAAGCACCTGGCGGAGACCCTCGTAGCCTCCCATCTTCCTGTAATCCTCGATGCTGGATGGGTCATCACAGTCAATCGAATGCAACAGGGTCAGATCCCGGTCCGGTCCGATTAGACGGATATTCGATATCGTAACGTCGGCCTCGGAGGAAGCCTCCGGTTCCTGCTTGCGGCAATCCTCAAGAATGCGAGCGATCTTCGCCTCGTCGAGCTCACCATAGACCTCGTCGCCGATCTTCATCACCGGTCCGATATTGCAACGTCCAAGACAAGAACACCACTCCAGTGTGAACGTGCCATCGGTTGTCGTCTCGCCCATGCGGGTATCGAGCATACCTTCCAATATGCGTGCGACCTCCACATCATCCGCGAGCGTGCATGGTGTACATCGACAGACTTCGACGACATATCTTCCCCGCGGCTCAGTCGAAAGCATCGCGTAGAAACTCAGAACCTCATAGAGCTCGGAAAGCGCCATTCCGGCTGCCTTTGCGA
>JAAXUU010000337.1 GCA_013335845.1 Actinomycetota bacterium | reverse complement strand
GCGGTATGCATAGGTCCCGCTCCTTCAGCTCAGTCCTATCTCGTCATGCCCAATATCATAGCGGCCGCGATAACCAACGGTGCGGAGGCTATACACCCCGGCTATGGTTTTCTCGCTGAGAACGCCGATTTCGCACGCATGTGCGTCGAGAACGATCTTGTATTCATCGGACCATCGGCGGAGAGTATCGAACTTATGGGCGATAAAGCCCGTGCCCGCGAGACAATGAAGAAAGCCGGCGTTCCCTGTGTTCCCGGAAGTGAGGGAATCATGGTGACGGCCTCGGGGGCTTCCGACGTCGCCGATGAGGTCGGCTATCCCGTTCTTATCAAGGCGCGCGCAGGTGGCGGAGGAAAAGGTATGCGCGTCGTTGGGAGACCCGCAGAGCTTGTAGCCTCCTTCAACGCCGCGAGAAATGAGGCTGCTGCAGCCTTCGGTAGCGATGAAGTCTACATCGAAAAATACCTTACGCAAACGCGCCACGTGGAAATCCAGGTACTTGCGGATGCGCACGGAAACGTTGTGCATCTGTGCGAGCGCGATTGCTCGATCCAACGTCGTCATCAAAAACTCCTTGAAGAAGCGCCGAGCCCTGCGCTTTCCGATGAACTTCGCGATGCGATGGGAGCAGTTGCCACAGAAGCTGTCCGAGCGATCGGGTATCAGAACGCCGGCACGATCGAGTTCCTGCTCGATTCGAGTGGTATGTTCTACTTCATGGAGATGAATACGCGCATCCAAGTGGAACATCCTGTTTCCGAGCAGATCACCGGTGTCGACATCGTCAAAGAACAACTTCGCATAGCCGCCGGTGAACCCATGAAGTGTGCAAGCAAAGCTCCCTTCTCGCCGCGTTGTCATGCTATCGAGTTCCGTATCAATGCCGAAGACCCTTCGGTCGGTTTCCGCCCGTGCCCCGGTACCATCACCCGTTTCGACCTTCCCGGAGGTCCGAATGTACGTGTCGATACCCATATGGTCACGGGCAGCATAGTACCTCCCACCTACGACTCATTGATTGCAAAGCTCATCGTATGGGGCGATACGCGCGACGAAGCCCTTGCAACCGCGCGAAGGGCATTGAGCGAATTCAAGGTCGAGGGTATTGCGACCACGATTTCGTTCCACCTTGCCGTTCTCGAGAACGAGGCGTTCAAAGCCGGAACCGTTTACACGGATTTCATCGAACGAGAGATGGGTGATTCGGTCTAAATGAAGGAGACACATATGGAGAATGAAATCTACGTGGAGGGTCTCGGAATCTCCTCAAGCGTCATTGAAACCATCGTGACGCTGGCCGCTGCCGAGATCGACGGTGTAGCCGGAGTCGGTGCAACCAATACATTGTCCGGAATCAAAGCCGTATTGGGCGGGGGTCACGCTGTTTCGACCGGAACCGAGGTAACGGTCGTCGACGGCGCTCTCGCTATCGGAATCCGCATGCAGGTCTATTACGGGTACCGTCTAAAAGAAGTAGCGGCTGCAGTGCGTGAAGCTGTTGCGGATGCTATTCTCAGCCAAGTTGGCGTCGACGTCGCTTCGATCGATATCGTCGTCGACGGTATCGTGTTCGCGGAGTAAGCGCGCGTGAAGATGCAATATGAGCGTAGCAAAGCCCGCCAACAGGCTCTGCAAGTACTGTACCAAAGCGATATCTGCGGTGTCTCCGTTGAAGATATACTGTATGACAAGATGTATGTTCTCGAAAACGGCGACCTAGGTGATTTCGCGCGCCAACTCGTCTTGGGAGTTTCACAGTACAAGGATGATCTTGATGAGAAGATAGTATCGATTTCTGAAAATTGGACCTTATCGCGTATGCCGGTTGTCGATCGGAATATCCTGCGCATCGCGATCTACGAGTTGATATATGACGAGGAAATACCGCCGAGTGTTGCGATCAACGAGGCTGTCGAACTCGCGAAGTTGTTCGGTGGGGAAGAATCATCGAAGTTCGTGAACGGGATTCTGGGCCGTGCCGCGAAGGCGGACATACTCCAGGGTTCAGAAGGCGACGAAGCTGAAGCCGAATTCAAGCCTAGGGTAGAAGCAGAGGTAGAAGCGGAAGAAAAGCCTGAAGTAGAGGCGGAAACCGAAGCAAAGCCCGAATCTGAATCCGAATCGGATTCGGAAAGCGAAGAAGCTTCATCGTCCGAGAGCGAGGTGTAGAGCGTGAGTACCATGGGAAACGAGCCTCGCAACTTCGCGGATGTGCGGGAGCGTCTCGAGGATATCGTCGTACAGGTACGTAGTAAAGAGTTGTCACTTGAAAAAAGCCTCGATCTTTACGAAGAGGCGATACGCTTGGGCAACTGCGCTTTGACGTTCGTATATAAACCGGAGTTTTCACCGGAAGAAGCGGAAATCCTCCAGTCCGTCCGTGATAGCACCTCGGCGATTGCCGATAGTATCTCTGAAGGGCGAGATGGTTTCTCC
>JAAXUU010000336.1 GCA_013335845.1 Actinomycetota bacterium | reverse complement strand
CTGGCAGACACAACTAAGACCTCGAGGTTCGGGTTGAGAACGCGGGCTGCCTCCCGCAAAGCCGGAAGATCGAAGTCGGGGTTCATGGACAGATAGTCGCATTTAGTCACGACGAGGGCATCCACCACAGCGAACATGGGCGGGTACTTGTAGACCTTGTCGTAGCCTTCCGGAACCGAAAGCAGCATGATTCTGCAGTGACACCCCGTGTCGAACTCCGCAGGACACACGAGGTTGCCGATATTTTCGAGGAATAGATAGTCGAACCTCTTCCCATCGAAGGCCGCAAAAGCCTTCTCTACCATCCCCATTTCCACATGGCAGACGTTCTTTGTGTTGAGTTCCACGGATGCAACGCCAGCCTCTTTGATCTTGAGCGCATCAACATCGGACTCGAGGTCCGCCTCGATCACGCCCATTTCGGGTGTAAACTCGGTGGCTCCCTCGCCTTTGAGCTCCTCGATGAGGCCGAGAAGTAGCGTCGTCTTGCCTGCTCCCGGCGACCCCATTATGTCCATCATGAACGTCTCTTCGGCCCGCCTTGCAGCGCGGAATACATCGGCCTCGTGCGAATTATCCGCAAGGATCTCGCGTTTGATTTCCAACGTACGCAATTCATCCATATATGTCATTCCTCCTAGTTAAGGTGTGTCCGGTTCAGCTACGCGGATTTGACCTCGGGTACGGCGGCGCCGACGATCTCGAGGTCGTTGATGAAGAACTCCATGCCCGTGTTGAGCTCGTAGTCCTTCGCTCCGCAAGTGGGGCACCCCCATGTGCTCGAATCGTGGACGTCGATGTGGTAGACATAGTCGCATTTCTTGCATCGCACGGTGAGCGGCACACGGGTGATGACCAGCTCTGCGTGCTCGGCGACCGTTCCCCGCGCCATATAGGTGAAACTGCGCTCGAACAGGTCTTCCACGATATCGCGTACATAACCGATAGTCAGATACACCGTGCGCACCTCGGTGGCTCCGGCGGCCTCTGCCTCGCTGACCACGATGTCGACGACGTTGCGCGTAAGTGCCATCTCATGCATTTCCCAGCCCTGCCTTTCGTGCTTGGCGCAGTCAGGCGAGAAGACCCAGGTCTTCCCGCCTGTGCGGACCATTGCCGATAATGGATGTTGCGATCGATGTTCCTATCGAAGTCCCAATCGATGTTCCAATGACTAGTGGATCATGCCGTTCCGCAGGCGATATTCGGCCTTGAGGTTGTAATCGTCGAGCAAGGTCTGCGGAAGCTCGTAGATATCTTCCTTTACGACCAGCTTACGGGCTCCAACAGGGCATACTGTTGCGCACTGGCCGCAGCGGAGGCATTGGGAAGCGACGACGGGATAGCCCTCTTCACCGATGGAGATGGCGAACAGCGGGCAACGAGGCTGGCAGGTGCCGCATTTGATGCAAGCTTCTTTGTCGTGTTCGAGTGTGTAGTGGCTGAGGTTTGTCAGGCAGTTCAAGTCCGCCATACCTTCGCCGAGAGCCACATAGGATCCAAGGATATCGCAACAATCGCCATGGCAGCTGCAGATGACCTCGGTGTCTTTGGTGTGACAACTCTGGAGGACCATCCCTACCTCGACACTGCGACGCAGGATCGTGAGGGCCTCCTCTTGAGTGATCTGACGACCGATGCCGTTCTCGATGTAGAACTCGGCTTCCTCGCCGGTGGTGATGCAGGTCTCGAGAGGATGATTGCCGGGGTCGGCGATACCGACGGCTTGGTGGCTCAGACGGCACTGGCACGGTGAGACCGCGATGACCGAGTTGCGGCCGATGATCTTCTCGTAGTCGTCGTAGGGCAGAATCTCCTCTTCGGCGATAACCTCTTTGTTAACTGGGATAGCATAGTAGAAGCAGGTGTCGGCGTTGTAGAGCTGCGCGATGATGTCGGTGCCCCACTGCTGGCTGTGCAGAGTGACGTACTCGGCGTTGTACTGGTACATGTTGTATTCCCAAATACCGTGAGCTTCGGCGAGCAGATGGAAATAGGCCACACCGCCGCGGCGCGAGCGCATGAGCAGACCGCGAGCGGCCATATCCTCGCATATCGCAAGGCACTCGGCTTCATCGTGACCGGCGTCGACAGCGAAATCGGTCGCCGTGAAGTACTTCCCGCGAGGCATCTCGAGATACGCTTGAGCATCTTCCTCGCTGAATAGATACATGACTTCGCCGAAGCTTGCATCGGTCACTTCTGAGCCGACGCCGTTGCCTATCGTGTCGAGCAGCGAGCGAACCTTCACATATACGGCGGGAATAACGGTGCCGTCTGCGCAGGTGTAGTCTTCCTTCGAATCGACGATTTGCTTGCGCATCTCGTTCATCTCGGCAAGAGTCAGCAAGGTGCCACTTGGGGTGGCTGCAACCGGCTCAGCTGGTTCTGCGGCCGCCGCTTCTTCTGCAGTCGACGCTTTGGTGGTGCATCCAAAC
>JAAXUU010000084.1 GCA_013335845.1 Actinomycetota bacterium | reverse complement strand
AGTGTCTTGTCGACGATGAGGGTTCCCGTGTCACGGACGTATGCGTTCGTGAACACGACCGTGGTCGTCGTGGCCTTCGCGACAGTGGCGCTAGCGATAAGACTGGTCGTGGAGCCGCCCGCGTTCACGGTCCAAGATGTCGTGCGTGTGTAGCCGGTGATGTCGACGGCGGTTTCGGTGATGGTGTAGGAACCGGTCGGGACGGGACTTAGGTGCCAGCGTCCGCTTCCGCCCCCGATCAGGTCGTCGAGGTCCATCTGGCCGGCACCCGGGGTGGGTACGAACGTCATGCTGGTGGGCGTGAAGCCGGAGGGTCCGGTCACGTTGAAGGTGAGGGACGCGAGCTGTGCCGCGGTCACACCGGTGAGGGTCTTGCCTATAACGAGGCTTCCCAAGTCGCGGACGTAGGTGTTCGTGAAGGCGACGGTGGTATCTGCGGCCTTGGCGACGATGGCTTCGGCGGTGAGGTCGGTACCGCTACCGCCACCCGGGTTGGTGGTTGTCCAGGATGTCGTGCGTGTGTAACCGGTGAGATCGGTGATCGTCTCGGTCACGACGTAGGCACCCGTCGGCACGTCCCCGAGGTCCCAACCGGATGCGAGCAGCGTCGCGATGGAGGTCTGTCCGGCTCCGGGTACGCGATAGAAGGTCTTGCCGGTAGGAGTGAAACCGGAAGGTCCGGTCACGTCGAATGCAATGGTGCCGATGAGGCCCAGTGCGATCGCGTCGCAGGAAAGTGCCTTGGTGACGATGAGTCCTCCGAGGTCACGCGAATACGCGTTCGTGAACACGACCGTGGTCGTCGTGGCTGGTGCCACGGAAGCCGTGGCGACAAGGCTACTCGTGGAGCCGCCCGCGTTCACGGTCCAGCTCGTGGTGCGCGTGTAGCCGGTGATGTCGACGGCTGTCTCGGTGATGGTGTAGGAACCGGTCGGAACGCTACCGAGACTCCAGGTACCACCTGCGATCAAGTCATCGAGGTCCAACTGCCCGGCACCCGGTACAGGTACGAACACCTGGGTCACAGGAGTGAAGCCGGCAGGACCGGTCACGTTGAAGGTGAGGGACGCGAGCTGTGCCGCGGTCACACCGGTGAGTGTCTTGTCGACGATGAGGGTTCCAGCAGAAGCGGTGTTCCCTATCGTAAAAGTGAAGCCGGTCGTCATGTTTCCGGTATGGTTATAATAGGACTGAACCCAAGCGGGATTCGGAGTTTCTATCACTTCGTAATCAACATAGGGCACGCCCAGGTTCGTCATAATCGGAGCCTGGATTGTGACGTCGGGGCTAGCGGTCGTTAGTGTGAAATCTGCTATCTTAATGTGTGCGCCGCCAGCGGTGATACCGTTAAGAACGAAAACTGAGGAATCAGACAAACCGGCAGGAGTCCAACTCTTGTCTACGTGTATAGGAATCTTCGGGATTAGGAAACCGATGGTACCACCTAATTCATGACCTAAGCCCTGTTGGCTTGCAACATATATTGAATTAGTTCCATACAGATTCACAGTGCTCAGAGGATACATGAGTACAGTCCAATGGCTGCCATTTATATTTCCCTGAAGGCCTGTTGGGAACAATGTGTTGGGACCAAGTACAATAGCAGAGCCCGGGTCGGAAACCTCAGAACCGGTAGGGCTGATACCATTCACTTTAGTGTTAGCTATGTCCAACATATGAGTAGAGGCAACAGCCATATGAATCAAACCATTTTCGACCCAAATATATCGCAACTGAGTATGGTCATTTGTGGAGTCTTCGTTTATTTGCGCCGATACGAAAGTGTATGCAGGATCCGGTGTATACGTATATAAGCTCATAGGTAAGATGCCGGCGGCTTGAATTTCGGAAGTCCCCACATATACATACTTCGAGAAGTGCGCGGCATCGAATGAAATCGTGGTATTCGCCTCAGTAGCACTCATCGGAACGAATTCGGTGCCATTGAAATGATAGACCTCGACTTCGGACGAATTCGCGTTCGCTAACGCGATCTCGGCTCCGGTAAAGGTGACGACAACGACTCCTTCGTCCCACGTGAGCTCCCTACCATCGAATATCAACTTGATGTCGTATGCAAGGATCTTGTCGATGACAGTCGCATCATCCGCTAGTGTGTCCTCGACAGTTCCCACAACCTCGTCGGTAATCTCGGTAGCGACAAGTTGTGTTCCTACGGGAGCAATGCCCTCAGGTATGGATACCGTGATAATCGTCCCGTTAACAACCTGCGTCAGTACCACTGCAGGCGTCTCGACGACAGCGGGCTCTTCAATAACAGGAGGTGTCTCGACTGCCACGGGTTCTTCGATGACAGGCGAAGGTTCGACAGCGGGCTCTTCGACAATTGTAGGCGCCGCAATCGGCGTAGGCTCTTCGACGGCCATGGGCTCTTCACTAATGAGAGGTGTTTCGACCGGCAAGGACTCCGGTTCGGTAACAATCGTGGATGTTACCGGTGCGCCTTCGGAAATCACCTCACCAAAAGCCGGGAGATAGGACATAGGTAACACCAGCAGAATAGACACTAAAACCGCTACTACTTTTCCTACATTCTTCGCCGTCTTCCTTCTCACGACCCTCACCCCTTTATCACGCATAGCCTAGGCAAACTAAAAATAGCCAGCCGCAACCGAACCTCTCTTGCGAGATCCAGTTGCAGCTGGCTACCATTTAACAGGCCCTATAGCTTTGCGCCGCTGTCTTTCGACAGTTTAGCCCTTTCCTTCACTCGCCGGTGCTCTGTCTACAAGTGCCATACAGAACATCGATAGTGCGAGTTTTCGGTCTGTGCTCGGTGCGTTTGGGAAGAAATTACTCGTCTTCCCCTATTGTTGTTCAGTAGTTTAACACGCAAAATTAATTAATTGTAGATTTATAGTATTTTGTTTGTTTACGATTTGATTACGCCAATAAGCATTCTTGCACCTCTGAGCGGGGAGTCACTCTACCGACAACATGAATGATTGCGGGCTCAATAAAGTTCGACACTCTCGTGTTCATTTTCGATGCTCAAAACGAAACATCGTGTAGCCATAATCACCCAGCATGGCTCAAGAAATAGCTTGCCCGAAGCCACTCGATCAGCTGTGCATCGATTTGCTTTCGGTCGGTAATGTTCAGAAGATACAGATATCTATTGGCCGACATCCGAACTTCCTTGATTATCCTTGGGTCGTCGATTTGAAAATCCACCCTGAAATCGACCTTTATCTTCTTCTTCAAAGCCCATACAGCGCCGAAGGTGTAGTTACTGACCAAGTGGATACAGCAAGGAAGAGACTCGATTTTAACAGGTCCGATCTCTTGTTCTATAGCCCCGACCAGTTCATCGAAAAGTGGCTTCGCAACCACTTCTTTCCCCTTGAAATGGTTATCCAGAGGATAGATAACACAGGAATGCGACTGGTTCTTGTTCTTGAACTCCCGGTGGCATTTCGGACAAGACCACATACCCATGATACATCACCGCCCTTACGTCATTTTTTCCCATACAAGTATACGCGCCCGTGCCGATTTCAGGGCACGAGCGCGTAAGTAGTTTGAATTATCCGGAACATGCAGCGTCAGCTGGGTGTGCCCATCCTACGGAACCTCATATAACGAGCCTGCGTAAGCTCTTCCATTGGGAGAGAGGAAGCATTCTCGTACCAATTCCTTATATCGGAACCGAGTGACTCGAATACTTCGGCATAGTTTCCGCCCTGCTCCGATATGATGCGCTCGACAACGCCCAGATCATAGACATCCTGTGCGGTTATTTTGAGGCTTTCCGCTGCTTCGGCCGCTTTGCCTGCATCCTTCCAACGGATATTGGCACAGCCTTCCGGTGAGATGACGGAGTAGATCGCGTTCTCCAACATCCAAACCTCGTCGGCTACACCGAGCGCCAAAGCTCCCCCGCTGCCACCCTCACCGATCAATATGGACAGCACCGGTGTCTTGAGCCCCATCATTTCCATGATATTCTCGGCAATTGCCTGACCCTGGCCTCGCTCTTCCGCGCTGATTCCACAGAACGCACCGGAGGTATCGATGAAACATATCACGGGGCGATGGAATTTCTCCGCCTGCTTCATGAGTCGGAGCGCCTTGCGATATCCTTCAGGATTCGGCGCGCCGAAATTCCGTCGTATCCTATCTTTGGTATCCTTGCCTTTTTCTGTGGCGATAACCGTGACAGGCACATCCCCCATCATCGCGATACCTGCGACTACCGATGGGTCGTCAGCGAAACGACGGTCTCCATGGAGCTCTATGAAATCAGTGAAGAGGTTGTTTATATAGTCGAGGCCGGAGGGACGGTTTGTCGCCCTGGCCGCTTGTACATGTTCGATTGCCGTATTCACTTGGATTTCCCCTTACTGTGCATGGAAAGCAACGTCGAAATGGTTTTCTTCTGCTCGGCACGCGGTACGATCATATCGAGGAAACCATGTTCGACCAGCAACTCAGCCTTCTGAAAATCATGGGGAACCTTTTTGCGTACTGTTTGCTCAACAACGCGGGCTCCCGCAAAACCGATGATCGCCCCCGGTTCGGCCATGAGGATGTCTCCCAGCATAGCGAAGCTCGCCGTGACTCCACCCGTTGTCGGGTCCGTCAACACGACGAGATAGAAATTTCCCAGGTCGCTGTGCTTCTTGACCACCCCGCTGGTTTTCGCCATTTGCATCAGGGACATAATACCTTCCTGCATGCGGGCGCCACCCGAAACGGTACACCCGACGACCGGAAGACTATGCTCGATCGCATACTCGAAGAGTCTCGTGATCTTCTCGCCAACGATAGTCCCCATGCTCCCCATCATGAAATTGGGCTCCATCACGAACAGAGCGCAGCGCTGCCCGAGTATCGTCGCCTCTCCGCAAATAACGGCTTCCGACTCTCCGGTGGACTTCTTCAGGTTCTCCAATTTGTCGGCATAGCCGGGAAAGCCGAGTATATCCCTGCTCTCGAGTTCTGAGAACAGCTCCTGGAAACTGTCCGTATCGGTCATGAAGTTGATCCGCTGCCTCGCGTTCAAACGGAAGCAATACCCGCATGGGCATACATAGAGGTTTTCCCATAGGTAACTCAGAGGAATCGATTTCCCGCACTTCGGGCACGTCATGCCAATCTCGGCATCGGCCTCGGTCACGACAACAGGAGGTCTCCCGCCTTTTTCGAGTTCGTTTTTCGGTTTACGGAATATATTGTTTATAGGCATATCTAATCACCATACTCTGCGAAAAAGCTTGTATTGTAGTTTCCTTCGCGGAATCTCTTGTCCGTGAGGATCATGAGCTGATCTTCGATGTTGTTGGGAACACCATCGATGACAAGCTCGCATAAAGCCGCCTGCATCTTCCTGATAGCGTCCACGCGGGTCCCTGCATGGACGATGAGCTTGCCGAGAAGCGAGTCATAATAGGGAGATATAGTGTACCCCATCCAGATCGCACTGTCGAAGCGGACGCTCGGACCTCCCGGAATATGTGAGAACCTCACCGTGCCGACAGCAGTAGCGTTGATCCTGCATTCGATGGAGCAACCTTTGATGACGATATCCTCCTGCGTGAAATCAAGCGGCACTCCTGCGGCGATTCGAATCTGCCATTTGACCAGATCGATTCCGGTAACCTGCTCGGTCACTCCATGCTCGACTTGTAAACGCACGTTCATTTCCATGAAGTAGTAATTCTTCTCTTCGTCGAGCAGAAACTCTATGGTCCCGGCATTTACGTATCCAACGGCCCGCGCCGCCCTTGCGGCGACTTCCATGAGCTCCGCCCGCAGCGCATCATCCACCGCGGGAGAAGGTGACTCTTCAAGCAATTTCTGGTTGTTCTTCTGTATCGAACATTCCCGCTCGCCGAGGCACACGACGTGATGTTCTTCATCTGCAAGAACCTGAACCTCGACGTGCTTTGCCGGGCAAACGTACTTCTCAAGATAGACGGCTCCGTCACCGAACGCACTCAACGCCTCTTGGGATGCGGTGCGAAAGGCGTTCTCCATCTCCTCCGGCTTTTGGACGAGGCGGATACCGCGACCTCCTCCACCGGCACTGGCTTTGATCATCACGGGGTAACCTATCACAACCGCCGCGTCGAGAGCGCTCTGGACATCCGGCAGAACCTCTGTCCCCGGAACCACAGGCACCCCGGCATCCTTCATGACGCGTCTTGCCTCGCTCTTGTCGCCCATCATGGAGATGACCTTCTCGGAAGGGCCGATGAACGCTATGTTATGTTCTTTACACAGTGCTGCGAATCGGGCGCTCTCGGAGAGGAAACCGTACCCGGGGTGAATCGCTTCAGCTCCCGTGGCAAGTGCCGCGCTGATGATCCGCTCGGCATTGAGGTAACTGCGAGACGGTTCGGGCTCTCCGATACAGATGCACTGATCGGCAAGCGCGACATGGAGTGAATCTTGATCGGCCTGAGAATAGACAGCGACCGTAGCGATTCCCATCTCC
>JAAXUU010000083.1 GCA_013335845.1 Actinomycetota bacterium | reverse complement strand
CAGTACGGTCGACATGTTGTAGTCGCGAAGCAACTGTTGATAGTGATGGCTTCTAGAGCCGCCGACATACAGAGCGGCTTTCTTACCCTTCAGCTTCTCCCGGTAATAGGCGAAGTCCTCCTCGATGTCGGCCAACTCATCGGCGATGACCTCTTCGGTGCGGGCGATAAGCTCGGGATCATCGAAATACGAAGCTATACTGCGAAGGGACTTGACCGTCGCATTCACGCCGACGAAGTTCACCTTGAGCCAATCGATGCCGTACTGGGTCTTCATCATCTCGGCGATATAGTTGATAGAGCGGTGGCACTGGACGATATTCAAACCGGCAAGATGCGAGTTCTTCATTTCCGCCACCGAACCGTCGCCCGTCATGACGGAGACGATCTCATAGCCGACGCGTTTCAGTATGCGCTCGGTCTCCCATGAGTCTCCACCGATGTTGTACTCGCCCAGTATATTGATCGAGTACTTGGCGGTCGGCTCCGTGTCGCCTTCGCCGATTATGCGGCGGATGATCTGGTTGTTCGCGATGTGGTGACCGGCGGACTGGCTCACTCCCTTGTAACCTTCACATGAGAAGGCGATGCACTTGACGCCGTATGCTTCCTCGATCCGGGATGCGACCGAGTGGATATCATCGCCGATAAGACCGACAGGGCAGGTCGAGCATATGAATACCGTCGAAGGGTGGAAAAGTGCTATACCCTCCTCGACCGCCTTGAAGAGCTTCTTCTCGCCGCCGAATACGATATCCGCTTCCTGCATATCCGTTGAGAACGTATAGGGCACCAGGTTCATGCCGTCTTCACCGGCGATCGCCTTGTGGCGCCGGGTTCCCCATGTATAGAACGAGCAACCGATCGGGCCGTGCACGATGGTAAGGGCATCTTTCACAGGGCCGAGAACAACGCCCTTGCAACCGGCGAAGCTACAACCACGATGCGTCAGCATTCCCGGAACCGTACGTACGTTCGCGAGGATCTCCTGGGGAGTCTCGAGGGTGTTATCCACTGTTACGACATGCTTCTTTCGATTCTTGTAAACTTGCGCTTCGTATTTATCGAGCACGACGTCCATTGGCATATCCGACATATTTCTCACCTCTTCTCATTCATTAGTACGCTTCTGCGGCTGGCTCGCCGTTACGCACACGATAGGATTCTCCAACGGGCATGACGAATATCCTTCCATCGCCCGGGGTGTTCGTTCGGTTGGTCTTGAATAGTATCTCGACCACTTTCGAGACGTCTTCATCCTCCACAATCAGGGTGAACATACGCTTGGAGATGAAGCGTGTCGGCTCGGTGAGCGTCTCGCCGATTGCGTTGTCGGGTAGCCCTCCCGCCTCGACGATACCCGCGGCGATAGCAGGATCGAGGAATTTCTTACCGCGACCTAACACCGATTGACAGGTTAATGAAGGAAATCCCGCCTCGGCCAGAGCCGTCTTCGTTGCGTTTACTTTCTGCGGACGCAACACCGCCATAATCTCTTTCATGGCATACTCCCTTTATGCGGTCTACAGACCGGCCGTGCCGGATGATACGGTATACGCTTCTTCGACGGGAGAGACGAAGATACGCCCGTCACCGAAGTTGCCGTCTTTTCCTGTCTTCGCCGCGCCGAGAATCACCTTGACCGCATCGTCCTTATCTTCGTCGACACAGACCACGAGGAGCATTTCCTTCGGGATCTCGTCGTAGACCAGATCGCCTACCTTCACGCCCATCTGTCGACCGCGGCCGAAAACGCTCATCTTGGTAACCGCAGGAAAACCTGCACTGAGAAGTTCACTTAATATGAACCCGACTTTCTCCGGACGAACGATTGCTCGAACCAATACCATTTCCACCACTTCCTTCTCATAGGGGATCTCTATGCCCTGCAACTACGCGATTCTGCATAGACCGTTTGCTTTATAGTCTGAGGAACTGAAGACCGAGGAACTAAAGACCGAGGAACTATAGACCGAGGAATCCGTGCTCCATCATGAGTTCCTCGAGGCGATCTTGAACCATCGGCTTGGGAATGACGAACATATCGTTGCCATCCACCGCACGTGCAAGCTGACGATATTCATTCGCCTGATTACAGGTGGGGTCGAACTCGATAACGACCTTCTTGTTGATTTCCGCATGTTGGACGATGTTGTCACGCGGGACGAAGTAGATGAGCTGACTGCCGAGCTCCTTTGCGAATGCGTCCATGAGTTCATGCTCGCCGTCTACATTACGCGAGTTGCAGATGATACCGCCCAAACGGACTCCGCCGGAGTTCGCATATTTCTGGACACCCTTGCAGATATTGTTCGCAGCATACATCGCCATGAGTTCGCCTGAAGCGACGACGTAGATCTCCTGAGCCTTGCCTTCGCGGATCGGCATGGCGAAACCACCGCATACAACGTCGCCCAAAACATCGTAGAAGACATAATCGAGGTCTTCCGTGTAGGCTCCCATTTGCTCGAGCATATTGATCGACGTGATGATTCCTCGACCTGCGCAACCTACTCCGGGCTCCGGACCACCGGATTCGACGCAGCGGATACCGGCGAAACCGGACTTCATGATCTGGTCGAGATCGATTTCGTCGCCCTCTTCGCGAAGCGTGTCAAGAACCGTCTGTTGCGCGAGGCCGCCGAGCAACATACGTGTGGAGTCCGCTTTGGGGTCGCACCCAACCACCATGATCTTCTTGCCCATCTCACCCAAACCGCTTGTGAGGTTCTGCGTCGTGGTCGACTTACCGATTCCACCCTTACCGTAAATAGCTATCTGTCGCATATCGTTCTCCTTCGTTTTTTTCGACCGTCGGACTTCATCCGACTGCCTAGGCTTTGTATCGCCTCCAACAGGATCCAGACAATAAAAAAGCCCTTGTTCCTCCTAAATGGAGGAACAAGGGCATCATTGCCTGAAGATATCCGTGTGGTGATCCACACGCCCGCGACGCCGTTGTCACAGTACGATCACTATATCGGAGACACACCGGTTCTAGGTTTCGGGAATGTTAATAGTTGTAAGCGGACCGCGAATCATCTCACCCCTCGCCTCCTTAGACTGTCAGGGATACTCCATTCATATGATTGATACTAAGTTAGCTTACTGTTTTGCCTCATTCGACATTATAGTAAGCACACTTAGTATTCTTCGTCGAAAGGTCACCGCGTGCAACAGGAAACATCTATAAACAACCCTTCCGAACAGCAAGAAAACCGACTCGGCACCGCCAAAGTCGGCAAGCTGTTGCTTGAATTCTCTATCCCGGCCATCATCAGCATGATCTTCAATGCTTTGTACAATGTCATCGATTCGATATTCCTCGGTCAGGCTATAGGATCGATCGGTATCGCCGTGACGACCCTCGCTTTGCCCATCCAGATACTTCTTATGGGATTTTCAATGCTCGCCGGTCAGGGAGGAAACGCCCTCGCCGCCATCCTGCTGGGCCAAGGCGAAAAAGAAAAAGTCGAACGAGTGCTGGGGAACACCACATTCCTGCTCGTTGCGATCGCTGCAATCGTCGCGCTCGCAGCAATCGTGTTCATCGACCCGATCCTGATGATCGTCGGTACAACCGAGGAACTCATGGTTCCTACCAAAACCTTCATTCAGATCATCTGCTTCGGTTTCATATTCCAATCGATCGGAATGGGCCTGAATAACTTCCTGCGCACCGCCGGAGAGCCTAATCGCGCGCTCTACACTGTCGTGCTCGGTACCATTTCCTGCGCAGTCTTGAATTACCTTTTCGTGATGGTTTTCGGCTGGGGAATACAAGGTTCTGCCTATGCGACCATTTTCGGGCAGTTCATCGGGATGGTACCGGTTCTCTTGTTCTTCTGCCTCAACCGCAAAGCCGTTTTCAGGTTACGTTTGAGCGCAATGGTGCCGGATTTCAGACTGCAAGGGAAAATCCTCATACTGGGCATGGCCTCGTTCGTCATGCAGGTCGCGGCAACTATCCTGAGTGTCGTCCTCAATCAACTCCTTGTCGCTTACGGTGCACAAGATGCCATCGGCTCAGATGGCGCACTCTCCACCATCGGGGTTATTCAGAAAATCGCGATGTTCTCGATAATGCCCATCATCGGAATCATATTGGGTGCTCAGCCGATCATCGGCTTCAATTATGGGGCGCGGAATTGGAAGCGCGTCAAGAAGGCGCTCAACCTTTCGATGCTTTGGTCGACTTTCATCTGCGTTTTCTTCTGGGCGCTCGTGCACCTGATACCGGCACAATTGGTGAGTCTTTTCGGCGTCGAAGGCGCTTTGCGTGACTTCGCTATAACCGCCCTTAAAGTCTACATGTTCATGCTCCCCATCGTGGGCTTCCAAATAGCAGGCTCGAGCTACTTCCAGTCGAGCGGTCAGCCCCTCAAGGCAGCTATCTTGGAATTGACACGGCAGGTGATCTTCCTTCTGCCTCTCTATGTGATACTTCCGATGATCCTCCCCGCCCTGTTCGGTATCTCAGGGCTTGAGTCGATCGTCGTTTCGGCGCCCGTTTCGGATGTATTATCGACATTCACGACCGGTATCTTCGTGATCCTGGAAATGAAGAAGTTGAATAAACTGGAAATGGAGCAGACATGTCCCGCATCTTAGACGGCGATCTCTTGCGCGATATGCACCACCTGCATATGATTCTCTCCCGCCATGCGCGGGATCATGGTGGATGCGGCAGAGACGCTGCCCTGGGAATACTACTTGGGCATGAGGAAGCCGTCGCTCAGGGGCTCTGCTCGAAGAAACTCACTCAAAAGGAACTCTCGCAGATGTTGGGAATAACTGCGCAGTCTGTGGGCACCTTGTTGTTCGGACTTGAAGAGGACGGCATGATCACACGCATCTCGCCGGACGACGATCACCGCCGCTTCTACATCGAGCTCACTCCCACAGGGCGTGAGAACGCTCTGATTGTAGACCGAAAACGCAAGATCTTCGCCAAGGAAATCCTCGGCGTTTTATCGGAACAGGAAAAAGAGGATTTGTCGCACATCATCAGAAAGCTCAACGCCTCACTTGATCAATCGAGGCGTTGAGCTTTCTATAATTCACTTTCTATTATTTGATATCGATGCCACACGCATTACTTACATTCCACGACAACTTGGCGTTTTCATCGATTGCGTGATAGAAACGATACCCACCACTCAGGTTGTAGCAGGTATAACCGTATTGCTGCAGGATGCTGCAAGCAATATAGCTTCTCAAACCGCTTTGGCAGCTTACGTAGAGAGGCTTTTCGGGGTTCAGCTCATGTATGTGATCGCGCAGCTCATCCACGGGGATGTTGACCGCCCCATTGAAATGTCCTCGCGAGAATTCATTCACCGTGCGAACATCGAGAAGGGTTATATCGTCGCGGGTTTCCAGACGAGCTTCCAATTGCGCGACTTCGTCCCAATGGAATTGCGATATACGTCCATTCAGGATGTTCTCCATGATATACCCGGCCATATTCACCGGGTCTTTCGCGCTCGAATACGGAGGTGCATAGGCGAGTTCGAGTTCGACGAGGTCATGCGCGGTCATCTTCGCACGGATCGCTGTGGCAAGTACATCGCAGCGCTTGTCGACGCCTTCGAAACCAACGAGTTGCGCTCCTAGGATAAGCCCACTTTCGGGTGCGAACAACACTTTCATGGTTATGCTGTGCGCACCGGGATAATACGTCGCATGGGACGCAGGCGACAAAATGATCCTATCGTAATCTATCCCTGCTGCCTTGGCGGCCTTCTCGGTCAAGCCGGTGCCGGCAATCGTCATATCGAAGATCTTCAGGACCCAAGACCCCTGAGTACCTGTGAAGGCGCTTGGGATACCACAGATGTTGTCGGCGGCGATATGCCCTTGTTTATTGGCCGGACCTGCCAAGGCTATGAGCCCCGGTTTTCCGGAAACATAATGGGTGATTTCAATGGCGTCCCCGACGGCGTAGACATCCGGAGCCGAGGTCTCCATGCGCTCGTTGACGCGGATCGAATTCTTCGCACCCATCTCTAGGCCTGCGTTTTGCGCCAAGTCTGTATCGCACGTGACCCCGATGGCGAGTATCACCAAATCCGATGCGAGGGACTCCCCACCCGCAAACCGGGTCACGATCTGGCCTTCGTGCTCCGAGAAACCCTCGAAAGGTGTATTCAGATAGAGATCGATACCCTGATCCTTAAGATAATGGTGGACCTCACACGCCATGTCATAATCAAGCGTGGGCAGAACATGGTCGGAACGCTGGACGACGCTGACGTGCAGACCGCGGCGCTTCAGGTTCTCGGCCATTTCCAGGCCGATGAATCCCGCCCCTATGACGGTTGCCGTCTCTGCATTCGCATCGCGTATATATTCGTCTATAGCGAAGGTATCGTCGATGGTACGCAAGGTGAATATGCGGTCGTAGTCCACACCGGGCAAGTCCGGAATCGTGGGTTTCGCACCCGGAGAATATATGAGCTTATCGTAGGTTTCCCGATATTCGTTACCGTTCCT
>JAAXUU010000335.1 GCA_013335845.1 Actinomycetota bacterium | reverse complement strand
TCGAAGCGCATGTTAGCCATAAATCGCTGGATCGAATCCCGGTGCATCAAGATCAAGTCCATACGCCTTACATAGCTTCTTCATTCGATTCCTTCTTTCTTCAGAGATCGGTATCACGCTGGAATTTCCGTAGTACAACGCCTTTGCAACTGCAAGAACAATTTCCCCCCGGCTGTATGGTCTGTCGTGTACGTACAGGGGAAAGTAATTATCTGGGAACTCGGCAGCTTCAAACAGATTGAATGCGCCGCCGTTTTCTCTATTTAGGGACAACTCACCGCAACCTTGTAAGAAACGCCATTGTGGATCTTCGTAGATTGGCGATACTCCTCGCGTCGGGCAGCCTTGGTATATCACATTCGCAATCTTACTGCAGATATTCGAAAGACTTTCTGTGCTCTGCAATGCAACGATCCCAGACAGGCCGGGGTTCCATTGATTAATTTGCGCTTTATCGACGCCATGCCAAAGAGGGAATAGCCTCTTTCGATCTTCTATGTGCTGCCGATGCAGCACGTCAGTTCGTAGCTAGTCCATTGCTTAGCCAAGTATGTGGGCGACAGTAGAAGCAAACCGTACTCGGACGTCAGTAACCCGGCATTGATCGAGTCAAGGAGTTTGTCGCCAATTCTTAGCGACAATGGGGCAAACCAAATTCTAAGCCCGAGATACTCTAAATAGGTCGATAGCTTTGTAGCATATGCCTCATCCTCTGAGGCGTAAGAGATGAACAGATGGTAGGGTTTGGACATTCTTTATGGCTAACGAAGAATTAACCGGCGCCGGCGATGGCGCCGCAGGACAAGCCACCACGCTGCACCGGCGTCCGGTTGAATGACTGGTTGGGCCATTTCAGCCAAACCAAGGATCTCACGTTCTTGATTGTCGTATGCGAATCGCCCGGTGAGAAACTACCACAAAGTTGCCTGCCATTTCCTTCATGTGCCCAGTTATAGCCCTTGCAAGTACTTCGGCCTTGACAGTGGGTAGCAACCCAGTCAAACGAAGCAAAATGACGCCGGGACTGAGAAGATGCTGGCGGAAAACCAGTTCACCAAAGTCCTTGTCAGCCGTTACTAGCACCGCTTGTTCATGGTTGGCCAGATTGAGCACATCTTGGTCACTGACCCCTGGGGCCATCTCTGCGACATACCAGACCACATGGCCGTCCCCACGCAAACGTTCTACGACTTGACGATCAAGGTTTTCGTCAGCCACAAACTTCACTGGACTGCCTCATCAATGGGATAGACGATGTCAGCGCGTAGGGCTTCAGATGCGAATGCTAGTGCGGCTTGAATACCTTCGCGGGTGAGTCGCGGATGTGCATCGAGAATCTGTTCCACAGTTTCACCAGCTGCCAGCTTGTCCAAGACAAGTTCTACGGTGATGCGGGTTCCTGCGATTACCGGCTTGCCCATCATGACTGTTGGATTGGACACTACCAATTTGGTTACGCTCTGCATATAATCACCTCACAGTATGCTTGTGGTGTGGCCCAACGTCTGAATTGAATGAGAAGTTAGGCCAGAAAACCGCGGTCTGTCCCCGGATTCCTCGGATTCCTTTTAATCGAGCCTGGCCCCTTTGTCCGTTAGTCGACATCTACGCGACTCTCGGCAATCAACTCATCCACCTTGGGGCGCGGCCCCGGGGTGTTGGGCAAATTGGATTGCGTCATCGTGAGATCCAATCGGAAAGAGTTGGGCTCTATCTCATTGCGTTCCCACTCCTTGTCCGTCTCTTCCCAAGCTTCGTTGTCGATCAGCCCCAGCGCATACCAGTGCTTGTCGGGCACAACCACGCGCTTCTTCAAATGGTCGTAGTAGCCAAGGGACACATCTGTCTTCACCGTTTGAGCAACCCAAACCTTCTGAACGGTGAAATGGAACTTGAGGCCTCCGACTTTCAGCGGTTGCCCGCGGTAGGACCATCGCGGCTCATTTCTGAAGGTACAGAGGTACCAAATCTTGTCAGCCGCATCGTGTTCCGCGGCCACGAGCTTCATCTTCTCGCTGATCCAGTGTACTGCCGGGAGGCCATCAAACAATAGATCCTCAACCTTCCACTTCTCTTCGATTTCATGACGGTGCCCGTCGAACGGGAACAGATATGCCGTCTCGAAGTTCAGCGTCAAACGCCGCGCGACCACATCTCGGTGGACACAGAGCCTGACCGTATCGTCCTTCGCTTTCATCGCGGAGGCCATTTCGATGCCGACGCGGCTGGCTTTATTCAAGGCATCGCGTGTGAAGCCCGAATTGCTGAATATGATCGCTCGGTCGGGTTTCAAGTCACGGATCTTTGACTCGAACGCATCGACATAGCCAATCCCGATGGGTCGAGCGTGGTCTTTGCACTCGACTAGGATGAAGTGGGGAGCGCCGTCGAGCGTGCCTCGGACCTCAACATCCATGTCCCGCTCGCCGTCCGGTCCTGTGATCCAC
>JAAXUU010000082.1 GCA_013335845.1 Actinomycetota bacterium | reverse complement strand
TCCCGCGTGAGGAGGTGCGGCTCGCCAACCTGTTCCCCGAGCTGTTTCATTGCAGCGGCTTCGCGATCTTTGGCAAGGCCACGGTGGACGGACACCTGTACCATGGTCGCATTCTCGACTACTTACGCGGCATGGGCCTGGAACAGAACGCGGTGGTGATGGTCTTCCGCCCCGACCGTGGCAATGCCTGGGTGAACGTCGGCTACGCCGGCTTCATCGGCTCGGTGACCGCGATGAACGAAAAAGGCATTGCCATCGGGGAGGTTGTAAGTGTCGAGGCAACAGCGGAAGACCTTTATCACACTATCGTCGTCATGGCGATATCCTCATCGGAAAACTTCGAGGAAGTGCTGGTCTTGACTGGGAATGAAACCGAACTGACGTACACCGCACCGACAGCCGACGCTGCTGCAAGCTCTGCTACCACCGATACCGCTGTCGAATCGGGAACCGGGACGGGCGGCGGAAACAATGAGTAACACGACGAAAGTCATCACGGTATTCACTCTTATCTGCACCGTTCTGCAGATCGCTATTGCACCGAATATCTCCATCGGAGGGATTACTCCGAACTTCATGTTGCTGGCAGTCGTTTGCACGGCGTTACTGGAAGGTTCGAAGAAGGGTTGCATCCTCGGCTTCGTCTGTGGGCTCATCTTCGATCTGTGCGGTGTCGGTCCGATAGGCGGTATGGCATTCGTATTCACCTTGACGGGGTATATCACGGGTCAGCTTGCACGGAACCTTCTATCGGACGGTTGGGTGGTTCCCATCATCATCTTCGCCATTTCCGCTCTGTTCGCCGAACTCCTGTATGGGATCCTTCTGCTGACAACCGGTTATGACGGTTCTTTCTTCCGGTCACTTTTCTTCCGTATCCTTCCATCGACTTTATACGATGTGCTCTTTGCATTCTTGTGTTTTCCGTTCATTAACCGGTTCGTTTCTCAGACCAAGCCTCGAATCAAGAACATCGGTAGCCTGCGATAAGGTGAAGGGGGTGATGCACGCGTGAGTGCCGCCATCAATGCAGCAGTAGCTGCGTTGCTCGTAATAGCTTTGCTTGTAGTCGTCGCCGTTATCGTCAAAGGGATATACGATCGGCAGAAACCTCTTTCCGTGCAATCCTCCGCGCCGAAAATGAAGAACGTCGGTGTCGGTCCTGCCCCGATAAAAGAAGTGGGCTCACGACCGGGAAGCGCGGAAGTCGGATCGGACGATGCGAGTATACGAAACCGACTTCTCGTTTTGGGTGGTGTGGCGATAGCTGTTCTCGGTACCCTTTTTGTGAAACTTTGGGCCATGCAGCTTATCTCATCCGATACATACGAACGGCTTTCCGAAGCGAATCGTACGACGACCTATACGACGCGTGCTGTTCGAGGTCGCATTCTAGACCGAAATGGCACCGAACTCGTCGGAAACAGGGCGTCCCTCGTCGTCATGGCTAATTCCGATGTCGCAAACGATCGGAACGTGATCCATCGTTTGTCAAATGTATTGGGTATACCGCGTGCCGCTATCAAGCAGCGTATTCTGAACGCAAGCGAGGGTGCGCAAGCCGAGCGTGTCGTCGCAAGTGATGTGTCAATGCGCGTCGTATCGTTCATCTCCGAACATCCTTCGGTATTCCCCGGTGTGAACGTCGAATCGCGTACGGTTCGTACTTATCCCTATGGCAGTGCCGCCGCCCATGTCCTTGGCTATACGGGCACCATCTCGGAAGACGAGTTGAATAACTCGACGACGGTCGACGGCTTGTCGTATGAGTCAGGCGACATCGTGGGTAAGAGTGGGGCGGAGTTGTCATTCGAGTCGGTACTTCAGGGCGTACGCGGTACTCGCAAAGTCGAAGTGGACGCCAGTGGTTCCGTTATCTCCATTCTCGAGGAGATCGAAGGGAAGAACGGCAATGACATCCGTCTCACGATAGATTTAGCGGCGCAGCAATCCGCTGAGGCCGCGATTCTCGAGGCTTTCGAAACCTCGAAGCTCTTCAAATTCAGCAACGCCAATGCCGGTGCCATCGTAGCGCTCGATCTTGAAGATGGCGGGGTCTTGGCGATGGCAAGCTATCCGACCTTTGATCCAAGCGAGTTCATCGGAGGCATCTCTTCAGATCTCTGGGATTCGCTCAACACGACGGAATCCGGTTGGCCTTTAACCAACCGCGCGATTTCCGGACTCTATCCCGCTGCGTCAACATTCAAAGCATTCTGCTCGATGACCGCTCTCAAACACGGGTTCGCGACTTCGGATTCCACATGGAATTGCGAGGGCACATGGACGGAACTCGGTGAGGAGTGGTCCAAGAATTGTTGGCTCAAAACGGGGCATGGGTACGTCGACCTTGTCAAAGCGCTCGTTGTATCATGTGACATCGCTTTTTATGAGATGTCGCTCGGCTTTTATCGGAATCGCGAAGCCGAACCCAATGGTTTGCAAGACGGACTTCAGGAGTGGGGTTTCGGGTCACAAACCGGCATCGAACTCGCTGGTGAAGCTTTCGGCCGTGTTCCCACGGCTGATTGGAAAGCCGAATACAATAAAGATACTCCGGAAAATGCATTATGGCTTCCCGGAGACATGGCGAATCTCGTCATCGGACAAGGTGATGTTTTGATAACGCCGCTTCAAAATGCGGTCGCCTACTCTGGTATCGCTACGGGTAAGTGCCTGAAACCTCACGTGCTTCTCGACGTCCTCTCTGAAGAAGGGGAGACGGTGATCGGCAAACAAGGCGAGATATTCAGAGAACCCGTGTACGACCCGGCACATTTAGAGCTCGTTCGGACGGGTTTACGGGAGCAGGCTTCTGCGAACGTCAATTTCAAATACTTTTCGGTTGTCACTGCGGGAAAGACCGGTACGGGTCAGGTGGCCGGGAAAGATGATATGGGTTGGTATGTGGGATACGCTCCCGCCGATGCTCCGAAGTATCTCGTCGCATGTTGCATCGAGCAGGCGGGAAGCGGTGGTTCGGTCTGCACCCCTGCTGTCCGCCGGGTCCTAGCTACGCTTCTCGGTGTGGAGAATGCCAGCTCAAGTGAATCCTCCTTAGATGAATCGAGGTGATGAGAGTGCCTAATATGCCTACAGCATCGCAATTCACCGGAAGACGGATCAAAGGGATGAGAAGCTCTCTTTCCTTTGCGAACCTGCCTCTTCTCGGGGTTGTGCTCGCTTTGGTGGTATACGGCCTCGTGGTGGTTTCCTCGGCGACGCAGGGTCTCGAAGAGTACTCACTTGCGCGACAGCTGTTCGGCGTCGGTCTGGGAATCGTGTTCATGGTGCTGTTCTGGCGTCTCGACTACCGTAAGATCTCCCATCTGATCGTACCTATGCTTATCGTGGACGTCCTGCTCTTGCTCTCGCCGCATTTCCCCCTCATAGGGGTGACTGCAAAGGGTGCTACTTCATGGATCAATCTGTTCGGATTGCAGGTCCAACCCGGAGAACCTGCCAAAATCGTGAGCATCTTACTTATCGCCGCAATCGTCGCACAATATCGGGGATCGATCGATTCCGGCCGAGAATACCTGAAAGTCCTCGGTCTTTGCTCGATTCCCTTCATCTGTATCATGACCCAACCCGATCTAGGCACAGGACTGGTCATGCTGATCATCGCAGCGTCAGTCCTCTTCGTGGGAGGCGCGAATCGCAAATGGCTTCTTCTGACATGTGCGGTTTGTATCACGATGGTCGCTATGGTGCTCTTCCTCGACCCGATCCTCGATGCGAGGATGGGTACCGATGTATTCCTAAAGGATTATCAGATGAATCGTCTTCTGGTGTTCATCGACCCATCACTCGATCCCACGGGAGCCGGATATAACTTGGAGCAGGCGAAGATCGCAATAGGAAGCGGTGGTCTTACCGGTAAGGGTCTCGGGAACGGGACCCAATCAGCTATGGGTTTCCTACCGGAAGCTCCGACCGACTTCATTTTTTGCGTTATCGGCGAGGAACTCGGGTTTCTCGGTGCTTCCGGTCTACTGGTCCTTTATCTACTGTTATTCATCGTCGCCTTCGATATCGCATCCCGTTCTTTCGATCTGTTCGGGAGCCTTGTTGTCGCGGGCATTGTGGGTATGTGGATATTCCAGGTATTGGAGAACATCGGCATGTGCTGCGGTCTCATGCCGATCACAGGGATACCCTTGCCGTTCATGAGTTATGGCTCTTCCTTCATGCTCACGAACTTCATGGCTATGGGACTACTTCTTTCGATATGGCGGCATCGCATAGCGCCTTCAGCATAAGGACGATATACTAACGTGAAACCGAGACGGTAAGGAGGCACGACGTGGCAGGGATCCCTATAGACATAAAAGATGTATTCCAAGCAACCGGTGCGACGATAAGGGAACAGGGTGAACCGATACGTGTCGCGATTTTCGTCGATGCGACGGCTCCATCGGAGCTGGTTTCATTCCTCCGGCAAGCTTTCGTGCCGTTATCGACGAATGCGTTCATCCATGTCGAACCTTTCGAAGACGGTATTCCCTTTATCGATTCTCTGACCGATCTCGCGGTCATCGTTGCGGGGGCATCGAAATCGGTGAGTACCCTAGCGAACAACGCGCGCAACCAAGGTATACCGGCGGTGATAACCTGTGTCGATATCCTAAAGGTCATGGATATAGCGAATACGACGCCTTACCCGCTGTCACCGGTCGACATCGTCGCTTTCACAACGAAAGTCGAGGAAGGTCACGACCCGACGAAGGAATTCACCTCGTCTCTCGGTACGTGGATCGTGGATCATTGTCGCTCCAAACGGCTATCGTTCGCCGCCTCATTCGCCTTCATCCGCCGTCCGTTGGCCATAGAGATAACGAAGGCGACGGCGTTCCAGAACGGAGCAGTCGGTGCGGTTCTTATAATCCCCGGAGCCGATATGCCGGTGATGACGTTCAACCAGGTGAAAATGGTCATACAGATTGCTGCCGCGTATGGTGAGGAACTTGGTGCGGAACGAGTCAAAGAGCTCGCAGCGGTACTGGGTGGAGGGTTCGCGCTCCGCGCAATCGCGCGACAACTCGTTGGAATCGTTCCGGCGCTCGGTTGGGCGATAAAGGCCGGAATCGGCTATTCGGGAACACTTGCTATGGGTTATGCCGCGCTCGAATATTTCGAGAGCGGGGGAGATCTTGTAGGGGTAGGTCAAAAGGTCGTAGCGGCTCGCGAAAAAGCCGGCAAAACCGCAACTACGATTTCAGAACGCAGAGCAATGGCCCGGGATGCAAAACATCGAAAGAATGAGAGGATAGATATCGACGCGGTGGCTGTCCAAGACTTCACTCCTGCTGCATTATCACTCGGAGACGGGGCTGATTCGTGAGCGAGGGAATTTGGGAACAACTGGAACCATTACTCACTTCAGTAGAGCGTCCGAGCCGGTATTGCGACCATGAATGGGGAACGATCCTCAATACCGAGGCGGATTATCGCTGCGCTTTGATCTATCCCGATACCTATGAGATCGGGCAGTCGAACCAGGGGCTTGCGATTCTCTATCGCATTCTGAATGCCGATACATCCATCGCGGCTGAACGTGCCTACGTGCCTTGGGTCGACATGGCGGGCATTATGCGCGAGCGGGGGATTCCTTTGTTCTCACTCGAAACCTATACCCCTTTGAGTGAGTTCGATTTACTGGGTTTCACCCTTCCGCACGAGCTTGCTTGCACGAATGTCTTGGAAGCCTTGGATCTGGCCCGTCTTCCTTTGCTTGCAGGTGAACGTGATGAGTACTGCCCACTCATTATCGCAGGTGGTCCCTGCGTCTATAATCCCGAGCCTTTCGTACCTTTCTTCGATGCGTTCGTCATCGGCGAAGGCGAGGATGTCATACTTGAGATCGTGAGCACACATCGCAGGCTGCGTGATGAGAATGCGACGAGAGAGGAAATACTCCTCGCTCTCGCACATATCGACGGAATCTACGTCCCACGGTTCTACGAGGAGCGTGAGGGCGTGGTCGTACCGCTCATCCCCGATCTCCCGGCAGTCATATACAAGCGGGTGATGCGTGACTTCGCCGAGCGACCCGCCGATATCGAGCAAATCGTACCCTTTGCGGAAGTGACACACGATCGCTTTACCGTCGAGGTGCTTCGCGGTTGCTCGCGCGGGTGCCGTTTCTGCCAAGCGGGGATGACGTACAGACCGGTACGGGAACGAACGTCCGATTCCGTTGTTTCAGCTGTCATTCAAGGTCTTGCTTGTACCGGATATGATGAAGCTTCCCTGACTTCTCTTTCGACGACCGATCATTCCCAGATCGAGGATATCCTGCATCGCCTCAATCGACGTCTGGAGAGCACCGGCATATCCATTTCCATACCTTCCCAACGAGTCGATGCTTTCGGGGTCGACATCGCCCAACTGGTGGCGGGTGAGAAGAAAGGTGGACTGACGTTTGCCCCCGAGGCCGGGACACAACGCTTGCGTGACATCATAAACAAGAACATCACCGAGGAGGACCTACTCACGGCGATTTCCTCGGCTTTCTCCGC
>JAAXUU010000334.1 GCA_013335845.1 Actinomycetota bacterium | reverse complement strand
GGATAGAGAAAATAATATGATCGAAAATATCAGCGCCAAACGCGCCGACATCCTCCGCCTGGCGGCCCAGCACGGGGCCCATAACGTCCGCCTCTTCGGGTCCGTGGCCCGGGGGGAGGCCGATGTCTTGAGCGACGTGGATATCCTGGTCCAGTTCGGTGGCCCCGCGACGTTCAACCAGTATATGGGACTGAAGCTGTACCTGGAGGTGCTCGCACATGTCGTGGCTCAGAGCAGTCGGTCTCGGGGCGTTCATGGCACCGGTCGAAACATCGGTTGGCAGATGCCCTATTTCTACTCAGCCGCCCTTGAAACCCCTAACGTATGCAACTACGGTTTCTCAGGATTTGCATGTTATTTGCCTCGCATGGTCAGCTCGTCCGCAAAAATGGGTGAGATGAACATCATCGACGTTTCCGAGTGCCACGAGGATCGTTATGCTGCAGAGGAATTCGTGCCACCTGAGGTGATCATGGTATGGGGCTGCGAGCCACTGAAGTCGAATGCGGATGGGTTTATCGGACACTGGATCGTCCAGTGTATGCAGATGGGTTCGAAGATCATCACAATCGACCCACGTCTTACGTGGCTCGGATCACGGGCTGAGTATTGGTTGCCCGTCCGTCCCGGCACAGATGGCGCTATCGGACAAGCCCTCCTCAATGTCATTATCACCGAAGACTTGGTCGATCATGAATTCATCGAGTACTGGACCTATGGTTATGAAGAGCTTGCCGCTCATATTCAAGACAAGACTCCTGAATGGGCTGCGGAAATCTGCGGCGTCGATGCAGATGATATCCGCGGTGCCGCACGTTTGTATGCAAACGCAAATTGCGCCGCTATCCAGTGGGGCCTAGCGTTCGAGCAGCAGATCTCCGCTCTGGGTGTGTCCTCTGCGGCGGTTGACCTGATGGGTGTGACGGGTAACATCGATAAGCCCGGTAGCAACCTGCTGATCAAGTGCGCATTCGAGATCGAAAAGCGTTATGGCCTGGGTGATGACCTTATCGATAGGGAGACGTACAAGAAAAAACTTACGACATCTTCTGCTATGGAAGAATCCGACATCGTTTCCTGTGCTGCGACCGATCCCATTCTGCTTGCAGTCGAGACGGGTCAACCCTACCCCATTAAGATGATGTGGATCGAGAGTTCGAATCCGCTCGCATGTCCTTCAATGGACGCGCCGCGTATCTATGAATCATTCAAGAAGATTCCGTTCGTTGTTTTCGCAGACCCCTATATGACGCCGTCGATGGTCGCCTGCGCGGACCTTGTTCTGCCGGTTGCGATGAGTTGTGAGCGGAACTCAGTTCGTTCATGGTGGACACCGGTTCGCTCTATCTCGAAGGTATCTACGTACTACGAAGCAAAATCCGATGAAGAAATCGTGCTCATGGTAGGCAGGCGTCTTATGCCACAGAACTTCCCTTGGAAAGACGATAAGGAATTCTGCACCTGGTATCTCACCGATGAACGCCTACCTCATGGCACCGAGTACGAGGGTAACTTCGAAGAGCTGCAAGCTCGTGGAGGATATAAGTACTGGGATTGGGATTCGACCTATTACAAGTATGCAAAGGGCATCGCGCGCCCAGACGGTCAAGTCGGATTCGATACACCGAGCGGTCGTTTTGAATTCCACTCGTTCGCATATGATCACTGGGGAGTGGACACCATGCCGTACCACATCGAACCGGTGCATGGTCCTATTGCCGCTCCTGAAGAATACAAAGAGTATCCCTTCATCGCAACATGCGGTGGTCGTTCATACGAGTTCTTCCACTCCGAGCACCGTCAACTTCCCACAATGCGCGAATTCCACCCCGATCCTCTCGTGATGATCAATCCCGAGGCGGCGGCTGAGTTGGGCATCAGCGAAGGCGACTGGGTATGGCTCGAGAGCTTGCAAGGTCGTTTCCGCCAGCGCGCGACTCTTTTCCCAGGTATCAAGAAGAATGTTATCCATGCTGAACATGCTTGGTGGTTCCCAGAGCAGAAACCGGAAGAACCCTACTTGTTCGGTGTGTTCGATTCGAACGTCAACAACCTGACCAAGCCGTTTGAGACCGGCCAAGGCGGTATCGGATCGGGAATCAAGAGTTTCTTGGTCAAGCTGTACAAGTACCAAGAAGGGGATACGATGCCGGGCGAGCAGGTCGTCGAACTCGGTGGTTTCGAACGCGATGAGGCACTTCAAGGAAAGTCTGTAAATGAGGTTCAAATCGAGGATCGGTTCCATGGGGTTCGACGTGTCGACCTCGATGTTGCTAAGGTAGGGGAATAACTATGGGTGAAACGTCGAAAAAGTACGGACTATTAGTCAATTTCGAATTCTGCACAGGCTGCCATAGCTGCGAGGTTGCATGTAAGAAATACCTCAATCTCCCCAAGGGTGAGTTCGGTATCAAGGTCACGGAAGTTGGGCCCTATCAGTACGCTGAAGGCCCG
>JAAXUU010000081.1 GCA_013335845.1 Actinomycetota bacterium | reverse complement strand
TACGGTTGACTTACAACGCCAGCAAACGCCATCGCCGACCACCTGCTCGTTTGCCAGAACCGTATTGCAATCGGGGCACCAGTTCACCGGCGATGATTTGCGCTCGACAAGATCCTTCTCCCACATCTTCAGGAAGATCCATTGTCCCCAGCGATAGTAGTCTTCGTTGCAGGTGACGAGCGTGCGATCCCAATCATACGAGAATCCCATACGCTTGAACGAGGCCTTCTGCGTTTCAATGTTCGCGTACGTCCATTTCGCAGGATGTGAGTTCGACTTGATGGCTGCATTCTCAGCGGGAAGACCGAAGGCATCCCATCCTATGGGATGGAGCACGTCGAATCCGGACATAGAAAAATAGCGGGAGACGACATCGCCGATGGTGTAGTTACGCACATGACCCATATGGATATCACCTGATGGGTAGGGAAACATCTCCAGAACGTATTTGCTGGGCTTCGTGGTGTCTTCTTTTACCTTGTAAAGGGATTCCTCATCCCAAGTAAGCTGCCATTTCGGTTCTAATTCATGTGGATCATACAAACGTGCCACGAACTACCTCCCAGATATACTTCTGTATTCCAATGTTATTGTCTATGAATCCAAATTGTCGAAAAGGTCGCTGAGTTCTTCTTCGTAGTCATTGCTATACATATGACCGCTGCAGGAAGATGTACCCATCATCGTGGATGTGGTATACCCGATGAAAGAAAACGCAGCACAGCACGCACAAAGCAATAGGACGACGACCACGATAATCACGATGACGGTCTTCGTATTCGATTTTTTAGGTGCACCTACGGGTGCTTTCGCTGCAGTCCGGTATTCCTGGACTCCCGGCATCACAGTACCGTCGAAACCTTGCGGTGGAACCGGCCTCGATGCTTGCGGCATCGCAGAAGCAGCCTGTGCCACTGCAGCATCATGTGCGCGTACGAACGCCCCTTCGTCTATCGAATACATCCAATCGCGTTGCTCGGTCATCGACCAGGCGATATGCCCTTGCGTGTCGTAACTGCGGACTGCCGGTAACGATACGGGGGTGCCTCCTACACTGAACTGATAGTGCGACTCGTCATATTCAAGGGGACGCCCATCGATATAGGTTCCGATAATCATTGGATTTCCTTTCATTCGACGTTCCAATCGTCAATGATTTCATCAACAGTCACTAGTATAGCCATTTATCTTCCCCACTTCAGTAAACTCGCGACAAATCGGCCATATCTTTTTACCGAGAGGAACACCGAGAGGAAAACCGTAGTTTCGTTTCCCGAATAGTTTCACGAGGAGTTTCCAGAAGAGGTTCCCGAGGACGACAAATACCATCGAAAGAATCGTGAACTGGTGTTGTTCGGTACCGCAGGCATATTGCAGTCTATACCACTCCGGTAACTTCCAGTATGCTGATGCCTACGCACTTACTTCCCATGACGACTAATCGCTCTTATACAAAGTGCGTTTGAGTAACCATTGCTAGGAGAGATATGCCCGCACGGAAACACTATATGACAGTCTTCTCGGACCGCACAGGCGAACGCGTTATATCACCGGGAGAGATACTCACAAAAGAACTCAGACGGCAACGGATCACCCAGAAAGAGCTTTCGAAGCTGCTCGGACGTAGTGAAAAATTCATTTCCCAGCTCATCACCGGAAAGGTCAGACTGACATATGACGTCGCCTATGACCTCGAGCGTGCGTTGAAAGTCCCGACTTCCAAATGGAACGCCGCCGAAGCAGCCTTTCAGGACGTCCTTACCAGGACAGCCCGGCTTGCAATCCTCGACAACGCGGATACTAGACTATGGGCTGAATCATTTCCCTACGACCGCATGGTCATGCAGGGACTGGTTCCGGGAACTGAGGATAGTACGGAACGCGCGGCGAATATCCTCGCCTTCTTCGGCGTTGCCAACCCACAGGCCTACGAGGATTGCCGGAAGAGTGAAAAGGGACTCACTCAGTTCAAGAAACTCAACGAGTCGATCGACGCTCTCCGCTGACCAACCCCATGCGGTTCGAAACAACATGAAAAAGGAAGTATGTGACGCAGGGTTCCACATACTTCCTTTTCTTTTTTGTTTGTGTGTACTTTTTTACGTGTGGCCTCCTAATCCTCCCTATATGAACCGCCGCTCGCGCTGTCCCGTTCCGTCCGCGGCATCGATACCCGGTCTGTCTCCCCTACCCCTTCCCGAGTATCGATTCGATCCGATACCCGGAAAACCGGGGAAGGAAGGGAGAAATTGCTTTTCAGCAAGACATACAGTAAGGTATCCGGTAACCGTATAGTCAAGTGTTTTACGAAACTCTTTTGGGGCGAGTATGAAAACGGACGGTAGCAACTATCTTACAACCGGGGAATTTGCGAAACTGTGCCAAGTTAAGAAGCAGACCCTCTTCCATTATGACGATATCGACCTTCTCAGACCTGGCTTCGTCGACGATAACGGATACCGCTTCTATTCCATACAACAATATGAAACCTTCATCGTCATCTCCAGTCTGAAAGAAGTCGGGATGACTTTGAATCAGATCAAGCGCTATCTGAACGAACCTTCGAGCGAACTCCGCCTTGCCACCATGAACGAAGCGTTGGAGAAACTCACCAAGAAGGTCGCGTATCTCAACTTGACGCGACGGATGTTGGGCAATGAAATCAATAGGGCTCATGAAGCCGAGCATCTGGATGTGAATACGATTGCAATCGAAACCCTACCGGCACGGAAACTCGTGCGTAGCCGTATGCTCGATAAGCTGAACGACAAGGAACTCATCGTCGCCGTCACCGAATACGCTGCAACGGTCGAAGTCGTATGCGCCGCTCTGAAAATGGATGATATCAACACCCTTGAGTATTCTCGTTATGTCTTTTTGCTCGCGAATGAAATCGAAGAATACAAGCAGTCCGGCTTGGAAACAGCGCGCAATAGACGCCACTTCATACCCTATGTCCGTCCCGCAGGAAACTATGTGGTCGCCTATCATAAAGGCTCGTACGAGCAGGCAGGCGAAACCTATGAGCGTATCCTTGCTTTCATGAAGGAACGAGGCATACGAGCGGGAATATACGCATACGAGGAATATCTACGCAATGAGATAACCGCCGCTACACCTGACGATTACCTCACGCGTATTTCAATTCAAACAGTTTCGTAGATCGAATCGAAGTCACACCGATGATTTTATTGGAAATTCCCGCCAACCTGCGAGGTCTTGTTCTTGAGAATGACATCGTGGGCACCACCCTCGATGATGCTTGTGGAGGATATGAGCGTGAGGCGAGCAATCCGCTGGAACTCGGGAACATCAAGGGCACCGCAGTTGCACATGGTCGAACGTACTTTCGCAAGGGATACCGCTACATTGTCTTTGAGCGCACCGGCATAAGGAACGTAGCTATCGACACCTTCCTCGAATGAAAGCTTGCCGGCACCACCCATGTCATAGCGTTGCCAGTTGCGAGCGCGCGCGCTCCCCTCGCCCCAATACTCTTTCATATAGTTGCCGTTGATGTTCACCTTGTTCGTCGGGCTTTCGTCGAAACGTGCGAAGTAGCGTCCGAGCATCATGAAATCGGCGCCCATAGCAAGAGCAAGCGTGATGTGATGATCGTAGACCATACCGCCGTCGCTACAGATAGGGATATAGACGCCGGTTTCCTCGTAATACTTGTTTCGCGCATGAGCCACGTCGATGAGTGCGGTGGCCTGTCCACGACCGATCCCCTTCTGCTCCCGGGTGATGCAGATCGAACCGCCGCCGATGCCGACTTTGATGAAGTCGGCACCTGCATCGGCGAGGAAACGGAAACCGTCTCCGTCGACGACATTACCTGCACCGATTTTCACCGAGTCACCGTAGTTCTCGCGGATGAAGGTAAGCGTGCGTTTCTGCCATTCGGAATACCCTTCGGAAGAGTCGATGCACAGCACATCGGCACCGGCCTCGATAAGAGCCGGGACGCGTTGTGCATAGTCACGCGTGTTGATTCCCGCACCTACGATATAGCGTTTATCCGCGTCGAGAAGCTCGAGTGGATTGAGTTTATGCTCGTCGTAATCCTTCCGGAATACCATGTACATGAGATTGTCATCATCATCGACGACCGGCAGCGCATTGAGTTTGTTATCCCAGATGATGTCGTTAGCTTCTTTGAGGGTGGTCTGTTTCGGAGCGACGATAAGACGATTGCGAGGAGTCATGAAGTCGGAGACCTTTGTCGAAGGATCCATACGGCTTATGCGATAATCACGGCTGGTGACTATACCCACCAACTTGCCGTTATACGTGCCATCTTCGGTTACGGGAACCGTCGAATGACCGGTGCGCTCTTTGAGTTTCAGGATGTCAGCCAAAGTCGCATCGGGGGAAATGTTGGAATCGCTCACCACGAACCCGGCTTTATTCTGCTTGACGCGGACAACCATCGCCGCTTCATCCTCGATGGTTTGCGAACCGAATATGAATGAGATTCCGCCTTCCTTCGCAAGGGCGACGGCTAAGGTATCGTTCGAGACGGATTGCATGATAGCACTCGATAGCGGGACATTGAGCGAAAGTGAAGCCTTCTCGCCTCGCTTGAATTTGACAAGCGGAACGCGAAGATCGACATTATCCGGTATACATTCCGCAGAGGAGTACCCAGGCACCAACAGATACTCGTTAAAGGTATGGGCTGGTTTGTCATAATAGAATGCCATCGGTGCGTACTCCCTCTTGTCTGTGTCCGTCTATAATCCGCGTTTGTGTATTCTAACGCATTTTTTATATTTAGTTTATCTCTTAAAGATATACTGTCCTTAACGGCTGAACTGCCTTAAAATCGTAAAGGGTTAGTTTTTCCAACCTCTGTACATTATAGATACTATTCTTGGAGGATATATGAGTTTTGCAATTCTGACCGATGGTGGCTGTAATCTGAATCAAGACCAAATCGACGCTTATGGAATCAAAGCAGCACCACTCTCAATTCTGGTCGATGGTATCGAATACCCCGAATCGTTCGGAAGCGACGAAGAGATCAAACGCTTTTACGGACTCCTACGAGAAGAACAACTCGCTACCACTTCGGCAGTCAACCCTGCGGTCGTCGAGGGTCTGGCGCGCGAAGTCCTTGAAAGAGGCGAAGACTTACTCTATATCGCTTTTTCCAGTGCCTTATCGGCGTCCAATGAGGTCGCATTCAAAACACTCGAGGGTCTCAAGGCATCCTATCCCGATCGCATAATCCATTGCATCGACAGCTTGAGTGCAAGCGGAGGCCAAGGCTTACTTGTGCGCTACGCAGCAACCATGCGCGAGGAAGGCAAGACTATCGATGAGGTTGCCCAATGGATTCTCGATAATCGTCTGCACCTTTGTCACTGGTTCACCGTGGATGATCTCATGTTCCTCCATCGTGGTGGTCGCGTCTCGAAGGCATCGGCCATCGCAGGAACCGTCCTGGGCATCAAGCCGGTTTTGCACGTGGATGACGAAGGGCGTCTCATCTTGGTCGAGAAGGCCAAAAGCCGCCGCAAATCTCTCTTGGCGTTGCTTGAGCATATGGAAACGACCGCAATCGCTCCCGTCGCCGATCAGACGGTGTTCATCTCGCATGGTGACTGTCTCGAAGATGCCGAGTTCGTAGCCGAGCGGATACGCGAGCGTTTCGGAGTCGATGACATCGTGATAAGTTACGTTAGCCCAGCAATCGGAACGCACAGCGGTCCAGGCACCGTCGCCCTCTTCTTCCTAGGAGATAAACGCTAGGAAACAAGCACCCCGGCGATCAAGCCGGCAACAACACTGATGACGAAAAGAAGCGCTATGATTTTCAGCGCTTCTTTTTTGTTCTCCGCTTCCTTGAAAAGCACGAGGACACCGAGACCGCCGCTTGCGCAAAGGCCTGCGATAACCGCTCCGAATGTGATAGCTCCCTCAAGGTACAGTTCGGTGATCGCAACCGAAGCCGCGCAGTTCGGAATCAACCCTACCAAAGCGGCCAGAACAGGCTGAAGAATGGTATGCCCGGCCAAAAGACCGGCGAACGCTTCTTCTCCAATGGTTCCGATAAGGACGTTGATCGCGAGTGAAACCAAGAAGATGAAGACGAACACTTTGAGAGTATGTATGAGTGGATGTACGAAGAATCGTTTTGCCATGAAGGTTTTGATGGCGGCACCGGGGGTATGCCCGCAGCAAGCGGGGCCCTCCAAAACGTCATCATGGTGATGCCCGATATCGTCATGTCCACCCGCAAGGGCGTCGATATGTGCCAAGGTCGCTTTTCTCTGTTTCACCAACATGAGATCGAGGGAATAACCGACTACAAGGGCGATTATCAGCTTCGAGATCACCAAAGGAACTATGACGCCGAACTTATCGGGCTGAGATAAGATCACGGGAATGGCCTCGTCGGACGTGGAAAGATAGACCGCCATGAGAGTGCCGATAGTTATCAAGCGTTGTGTGTAGAGAGCTGTTCCCATGACCGATATTCCGCACTGAGGTATAGTCCCCAATAACGCACCTATCGCCGGACCGGCTTTACCGG